>JAYFQW010000049.1 GCA_034926675.1 Clostridia bacterium
GTCAACCTGGGTCAGAAGCGCCCATCTCCCGCGAAAACCTGGTCGCTCCGCGTCCAGGTTGCACCTGGATACCGTGTGGGGTATGCAACTCTCGCGAATCCGGGAGGCAACTGGGACTCTGTGAAGGACGGGGCCAGATGCCGCCAATTGGGAAAGACGCATATACATTCCCATCCATGGAATAACCCCCTCGGGCTCTGCCCGGGGCACGCATGGAAACGGCACTTCATTCCCTGAATCGCCTGCCCTGAGCAGTTCAGGTGGTGAAGTGCCTGCGTCGTCCCAGGTCTATTTCCGGTCAGTCAGATCCTCTCGAAATGCGCCACATCCACCACGAACACCGTGGCGCCTCCGGCTATCACCTCAATCGGAGGAGCGGCAAGCCCCGGCGACATCGGCATCGGCTGCGGCGTGATCAGCTCCTGCCGCGTGCGGCAGCATCCCCTGATGATACGGAGCACCGACTCGGTCTGGCCATCGTCCACACCAACCAGAAGCGTGGTATTGCCCTTGCGAAGAAATCCCCCAGTCGACGCGAGCTTAGTGTAGCGGTGGCCGGCATCGGCCAGCGAATCCTGAAGAATCTCCGAGTAGTCGTCTCGCACTATAGCGATTACCAGCTGCACGTCAGAGCACCCCCTTAGCTTTTCGGTTCAGCCTCCGCCTGCGCAGAGCAGAAGGCGACACCATGCGATGGAGCTTTCCGAACGTCTCATCTACTCCCACTGCCTTGATGAATATCACGCATCCCAAAATCCTCACCAATGTGGATAGGATGAAGGACGGCATGATGCCCCACCGAGACACCACCGACGTGGCAATGAACGGCGCGATGATGCCCGTCGCGTTTATCAGCATGTTGAACACAGCTATCCCGTTCGCGCTTTCCGTTGGGTTCACATACGCGAGTGTGAGGTTGAACAGGGTGAAAGCAAAACCCGCATTGAAAAAGCCAACCGCGGCCTGCAGCGCGATGAGGTAGCCCGGTGACCGGGATAGGCCGTACATCACAGGAAACAAGGCGTATGCCAGAATCGAAAGCGTGTACACGGCTGCGTCTCCCGCGCGCCTGGCAACCACTCCCCACATAGGGTAGGCCAGCACCGCAGTGAGCCCCCCAGCAAGGGAAAGAGTGCCGATGATGCTGTTGGATAGATGCAACACCCTAACGTGATAGATCGTGTACACCGGAACCGCTATGTTGATGCCTAGGTGCAGAAGCAGTGCACTCGCAGTGAATACACTGAACTTCCGCCCGTGCTCTTTGTCGACAAAGGGCCTCCTGAGCCTGGCCGATAGTGGCAGCCTCACAGAGGCGGCTTCGCTCATCGGCGTCTCCTTCATCAAGGAGAGATAGTGGAGCGAAACCATCGACGTGAGGAACGACACCACAAACAGCGCTGCGTAGTTCGCAGGATACGGAACCCGGTCCAGCAGGATCCCGGCGAGAAGTGATGAAAGCAATGCAACCAGTGAACAGAACATGCTCCTCATGGAGAATACCCGTGCCCGCTCCTCAGCGGGGAACGTCTCTCCCATCAGGGCAGTCCAGGCCACAGCAGTGACCACTGCCGGAATAGTCTGCAAACCTATGGCGGCCACCAGTATTGTGGCCCTGTACTTCGCCCACGGCAGGAATGGCACAAACGCCATGAGGAGATAGAAAACGCGGGTGAATAAGGCGCCCGTAACCGAGGTGCGGAGTTTGCTCCGCCTCCGTTCAACCATCCCCGCCGCTGGAAGATACATTATCGTGTTCACGAGAGCCGGAACCGCGGTGATCATACCGACGACGCCGTTGGTTGCGCCTAAGCTCAGCGCGAACACGGCCAGGAATGGGTTCACCATACCCATCGCCACACTCGCGAACATGCCATCTAGTGTGCTTACCTTGAAGTTCCAGCGCAACCGCCAGCTATGGTCCCGCCGCCGCTCCGGCCCGGCCCCAGTTGCACCAGCCCCTACCACGCCATCCTTCAACTACTTTCCCTCTTTCTCGGGCTAACCCGGGCAAGAGCATTATAGCACCGTACAAGGGGCAGAGGCCAATCCCGCTCCGACGTGATATCCCGCTCCGACGTGATTTCCCGCTCCGACGTGATATCCCGCCCCGCACCTCATTGCCTGTCGACGCCGCGGCCAAGTCACTCCCTCTCGTAGGGCAACCCCAAGGCCTCCGGCGCGCGCGAACTCCTTTTGGATGCTGTTGCCGTCACTATGATGAGCACCGCTATTGTGAACACATAGGGCAGCATCTTGAGGAAGAACGATGATACTCCTGAACCCATCACCTGAATTCTGAAGCCGAGAGCGTCGACCCCTCCGAACAGGTAGGAGCCTATCATTGCTCTCACAGGATCCCACACCGCGAATATCACGAGGGCGACAGCGATCCACCCGCGCCCGGCAGTCATGCTCTCTATCCAGCTCGGAGCGTACGCCATGGAAAGGTACGCTCCTCCCAATCCGGCAAGCATCCCGCCTGCTATCACCGAGACATACCTGATGGCGAAGACATTCACGCCGAGGGCGTCCGCGGTTTGAGGGCTCTCTCCCACCGCCCGAAGATGGAGCCCAGGGCGCGTCCTGTACAGCAGATACCATAGGGCAGGCACGAGTATGAAGGTGAGATACACCATGAGATCGTGGCGGAAGAGAATCGGCCCAAGCACTGGAATGCTTGAGAGCCCCGGTATGGCCACCGCACGGAACTGGGCGGGAAGCGGGACCCCGATCACCGATTTCCCCAGAAACCCACTGACTCCGGTGCCGAACAGGGTCAGGGCCAGGCCTGACACCACCTGGTTCACCCGAAGGGATATGGACATGAACGCGTGTATCAGCCCCATCAACCCTCCGGCTGCCACTGCCGCCATCACTCCAACCCATATGTTCCCAGTTCGGACCGTCGCGAGGAACCCGCTCACCGCCCCCACGAGCATCATGCCCTCCACTCCGAGGTTGAGCACACCCGCCCGCTCGCATACCAGCTCTCCGAGGGCAGCGAACAACACCGGGGTTCCGGAGCTAACCGCTGCTGCCAGAATCGAGATCAACATGCCTCCACTCATTCTTCTGCCTCCGCCTCCGCCTGCCGCACAACTCGCACCCGGTACCGCCCCGCCGCCTCCACGGCTAGGACGAAGAAGAGCATGAGCCCCTGCAGCATGTTCACTGATGCAGCCGATACCCCGATGAACTGAGCGGAGTAGCCACCCACTAGCAGACCACCGAACAGCACCGACACGATGACCACCGCCCATGGGTTCAGCTTGGCAAGCCACGCCACGATGATGGCGGAGTATCCGTATCCGGGTGAGAGTTGCCTGGTCATCCTGCCCGCGATCGCTGAGACCTCCGCCATTCCAGCCAACCCCGCCAGGGCGCCTGCAAGGCACATGACGAGCACGACATTGCGCTCGATGTTCATGCCTGCGTACCGTGCTGCCTTTGGGTTCTCCCCGATAACGGTTATCTCATATCCCCACTTGGTCCTCGACAGGACCACGAAGATGGCTGCGGCCGCCACAAGAGCGAACAGTATGCCCGCGTGCACTCTCGAACCGAACAGCGCGGGCAGACGCGCCGCATCTGAGAAAGGCGCCGAAAGAGGGAAGTTGAGGCTGCCCGGGTCGCGCCACGGCCCATGCACCAGGTACTCAACCCAGTATATCGCCACGTAGTTGAGCATCAGGGTCGTGATGATCTCATTCACACCCAGGTAGGCCCTTGGGATGCCCGGAATAAGAGCCCATATGGCGCCGCCCGCCATTCCCGCCATGGCCATCAGCGGAAGCACCTGCCACGCGGGCGCCTTTGGCATCGACAGAGCAACCGAGGCGGCCGCGAACGCTCCCATGTGAAACTGGCCCTCAGCTCCCACATTCCATAGCAGCATCTTCGCTGCCAGCGCAATTCCCAGTGCGCACAGCATGATCGGGATGGCAGTCACGAATGTCTCTGACACTCCATAAGCGTCGCCGAACGCGCCCCACCACATGGTGGAGTAAACTTTGAGCGGGTTGAGCCCTGAGGCCCACAGAAATGCCGCACCGAAGAGGAGTGAGAGCAGAACCGCGGCAAACGGCGAGAAGAACCGAAATGCCTGCGATGTAGTCTCCCGTTTCTCAACTGCCAGCCTCATCGCGATTCATCACCCTTCTCGTCGGCCTTGGGGGCCACCCCCGCCATCATCAGCCCCATCTCCTCCACATTGATCGCATCCCGCGAGACAGTGCCCATGATGCGCCCTTCATACATAACAGAGATGCGGTCGGCAAGCGCCGCCAACTCCTCAAGGTCCTCAGATATCAGGAGTGTGGCCACTCCTTCGGTTCTCTCGGCGAGGAGTATCTCATGCACCGCCTCAGTGGCGCCAACGTCCAGCCCACGAGTGGGGTGGACCGCCACTACAAGCCTTGGTTTGCATGTCGTCTCTCTGGCGAGCAGCAACCTCTGGGAGTTTCCGCCCGAGAGAAGCCTTACAGCTGTCTTGAGATTCGGCGTCTTGACCCGGAACCTCTTCACCAGCTCGTATGTCCAGGCATTGGCCTGTTTCTCGTCTATCATCGGACCCGAGAACATCTCGTCGCTCCGGTATCGCTTCATGATCGCGTTCTCGGTTATGGCCAAGTTGGCCGCAAGTCCGACGCCGAGCCGGTCCTCCGGGATGTGGCTCACTCCGGCGTCGATAACCTGGCGGGGACTATGGTTCGTCATGTCCTCGCCCTCGATCAGCACATGCCCGCAAGTGGCCTTCCGCAGTCCCGTGATCACCTCTGCCAGTTCCCTCTGGCCGTTTCCTGCAACCCCCGCGATTCCAAGTATCTCTCCCGCCTTGATGCATAGGGTGATCCCGGCGAGGGCCTTCTCGCCCCGATCACCCTCGGCTGTGAGCCCGCGCAGTTCCAGAACGGTCTCTCCCAGCTCCACCTGGGGTCTGTCGTGTTGAGCAGCGAGTTCTCTGCCCACCATCTTGGAGGCAAGCTCCCTTGGGCTAGTGTCAGAAGTGTTGCAGGTGAACGCGTTACGGCCTCCACGGAGAACCGTCACCCTGTCGGATATGCTCATCACCTCGTCGAGCTTGTGGGTGATGAACACGATGGCTTTCCCCGAGGCCGCCATCTTTCGGAGAGTCTCGAAAAGCTCACGAACCTCCTGCGGTGTGAGTACGGCTGTTGGCTCATCCATGATCAGCACTTCCGCGCCGCGATAGAGCGCCTTGAGGATCTCGACCCGCTGCTGTTCGCCCACTGACAATTGCCAGATCTGAGCGCGGGGATCCACGGCAATCCCGTACTCGGCGGAGAATCTGCCGATTTCCTGCTCGATCGGGGCCATGTTGAGTGCAAACCTAGGAGTGGGCATTCCGAGGGTGACATTCTCAGCTACTGTGAAGGTCTGCACCAGCCGGAAATGCTGGTGAACCATGCCGATGCCCATGGCGATTGCGTTTGAAGGCGACCTGAGCTGCACCTTCTCGCCCCGTATGAGAATTTCGCCGGAATCCGGGTGCAGAAGGCCCGTGAGGATGTTCATGAGGGTGCTCTTGCCTGCCCCATTTTCGCCCAGCAACGCATGGATCTCGCCGGGACGGATCGCGAAGCTCACGTGATCGCTTGCGAGCACGCCCGGGAATCTCTTGGTAATGCCTCGCATCTCAATGACATATGGCGCGCAATCCACTTCCATGCCTCCGAATGAACATGGGCGGCCAGCTTCCACTACCGGATGCCGGCCGTCCCATCGTATTGAGCGGTCTACTTAGGCAACACACCGTCAACACCCTCGACGAACCAGTCGAAGCTGAGAAGCTCCGCGTCTGTCATCGTGGTTCCGGCGGGAACCCGCAACTTGCCGAACTGGTCCTTGATTGGGCCGGCGAACGGATGGAACTTGCCAGCCACGATCTCGACCCTCTTGTCGGCGACGAGCTTCTTGAGAGCTTCCGAGACCATCGAACCATATGGCGCCAGATCGACGATGCCGTCCACTACTCCGCCCCAGTATTCTGTTGGCTTCCATGATCCATCCCGGGCTTCCTTCACGCGCCGCACATAGTACGGGCCCCAGTTCCACACAGGACCAGTCAGGATGGCATTCGGGGCGAATTTGCCCATAGGCGAGTTGTAGCTCACGCCGTACTTCCCGCGCTCAGCGGCGGCCTGCATCGGGCCAGGGGTGTCCTGGTGCTGAGCTATCACGTCGGCGCCTGCATCGAGGACAGCCTTGGCAGCTTCCTTCTCAGTGGCAGGATCATACCAGGTGTTGGTCCATACGACCTTCACTTTGGCATTGGGGTTCACATAACGCACCCCGCGGGTGAAGGCGTTGATGCCCCGCACGACCTCCGGGATCGGGAATGCCGCTACGTACCCAAGGATATTGCTCTTGGTCATCTTGCCGGCAACCATGCCAGAGAGGAACCGAGCCTCATAGATGCGGCCGAAGTAGGTCGCAACGTTGGGAGCGGTCTTGAAGCCTGAGCAATGCTCAAAATAGACCTTGGGGAACTGCTTGGCTACGTTCTGAACGTAGTCCATGTAACCGAAACTGGTTGCGAAGATCACTTTGCAGCCCTGCCGCGCCATCTGCGTCATGATCCTCTCCGACTCCGACGTCTCGGGAACTGACTCCACGAACACGGTCTCCACCCAAGGCAGAGCCTTCTCTAGGTACCTGCGCCCTTCATCGTGGGCAAGGGTCCAACCTGCATCTCCCACTGGGCCGATGTACATGAACCCGACTTTGACCTTCTCCTCAGCAGCCATAGAGCTGCCACTGAGAAGGGCCATCCCAGCGAGCAGCGCCACTGCGGCGGCTAGGACTGCAACCTTCCGAAACCTGCTCATCATGATCCCTCCCTGATTCTCATAGTTATGTGGTGTTTAGGACTACCAGTCTATATTCGTCGGGCGCAGGGCATATCCTTCCGGCGCTGTCCGGATGCAGCCAGCGGATGAACAGTCGGCGAAGGGGGAACAGCCGTGAACGAGATCAACGCTGTACGCGGGATGGCTGCACTTCGGGCAGTAGCTGGATCTCTTGAGGTGTTCGCTGCAGTGCTGATGCTTCACTCGGGCTCAGTGATGCATGCGATGAGGATAAACGCGTTTCTGGCACTGGCTGGACCGGCTTTCCTGTTCGCAGTGAGCGCAGTGGGTTTGCTTGGAGCAGCCTCAGGCCTGTCCCCGGCAAAAGTGCTGCTCATAGCATGCGGAGTCGCGCTCATCTACGCTGGGACTCGCTGAGCAGCGCAGCGACCAGCTCACGCCTTCGAAAAAGGGCACAACCGCCAGTCGTTTCGCCGAGCTCTTCGTGGTGGTCGCGTATGGATTTCAGAAACGAAGAATTCAGTGCATCCTTCAGAGACATCCCCCCGAGGCTCGCATCGGAGTACGGCGCGAACGGACACGGTTCCACATCTCCCCCGGAGCTGATGTGCACGAACCCACGGCCTGCCGCAAGGCATCCGCCAGTGGCCTCCTCATCTCCTGGAAAGGCCACGAAAAGCGCGGGCATCCGCGAACGCAGTGATTCGACTCGAGCCATGAGTTCTCCGCGCTGATTGGGGGTGAGCTCCCACTCCTGGGTTCCCTCCTCCACGGGCACGTACTCCACAAAGAAGAAAATGCGGCACCCGCTGGATACGAAATCAGATACGAATTCGTCGCTCGTGATCATGTTTACAGTGTCTCGCCGCACAGTGAGAGAGGCGCCGAAGAAGACCCGCGCCTGCTGAAGTTGTACGGCAGCGCGAGATATCCTCGCCCACACACCGTCGCCCCTCCGGTCGTCGGTAACGTCCTGTCGGCCCTCAACGCTTATCACAGGAACTACGTTCCTAAGCCTCCGCAGGCGATCTGCCATGGCGCCATCGATCAGCACGCCGTTGGTGAACATGGGGAAGATGATCTCTGGATACCGCGCGGCGACATCAAGCAGGCCCTTGCGGACCAGGGGTTCGCCACCTGCAAGCATAACCACGGATATGCCAAGCTCGCGTCCTTCATCAAGCGCCCGAGTGAGCGTGGCGTCGTCCATGTCCCCCTTCTCCGCGCGAGCCTGAGCATGTGCATAGCAGCCCTTGCAGTGAAGATTGCAGCTAGATGTGACGCTTATGATCATGAAGGGCGGAACATGAACGCCCTGTTTCTCCCATCGAGCCCGCGTGTCCTGCGCCCTCCGCTGCCAGTTCATGACCTTCAGCATATACGCTGCCTGGCTCGGGTCCTTAGCGCAGATCCGCGCCGCAGTCCCGAGCAGGCTGATCAGCCCGTCGTTATACGGCGCCAGGTAGTCGAGTTTCTCACCTGCACCCACGTGTGTCACGCTCCCTGCTCTACTCATATTTCACCGCCCGAGCGCCGAAGGCGAGGAACGCCGCGGAGAAACCTAGCAGGATCAGGCAGCTTCGCAGCACCTCCGGGCTAGGTCCGCTCTTCTTCACAATTAGGTCGATTAGAGCCGCCACGGCGTGCCGCTGGGGAAACAGCACGGCCACGCGCTGCACGACCGTGGGCATTATCTCAAACGGCCAGTAGACTCCGGCAAGCATGGACGTTGGCAACAGCACGATATTAGTGAACGTGACAACCTGTGCATGGGTCTTGGCGTATGCTGCAATCAACAGACCAAGGCCAACTGAGGCCAGTATCAGGCTTGTAAGAACCAACCACACCCATACCGGCGAAGAGCCCCACTCCACCCGGAACAGCCATCTGCCTCCCAGCATCAGCACTGCGCACTGCAGCCAACCTATGGAGAGCAACCCCAGGAGCTTCCCGAAAAGCACCACTCCGCTTCCGGTCGGGGTGGAAAGCAGCCTGCCCCAGGTTCCCTGCTTCTTCTCCACCAGTATCTCTCCGGCCCCGATGGCTGCGCCAGCCATGACGAACATGACCAGGAACCCAACTGATGTCTGTTCCAGTGGACGCTGAGGCACACTGGCATTTCTCTTCTCAGCCCCGCCCGACACCGGCATCTCCTCCAGCGCCACAGGCGGGCCGTCGTTCCATGCTGCATCCACCGCCGCTGCTGCATCCGCACTGATTCCCTCCGGCGCCTGCACCGGAAACCCACCGCCAGGGTCAGCCGCCGCATCCGCCGCGGCAACGCTCGATCTGAGCCGCAACACCACCGCTCTCACGGTGGACTCTATCGCGTGTCCTTCCCCGCCCGCCCCCTCTGGAATCACTACAAGCACTGCGCAGGGACGCAGCTCCGAAAGCGCCTCGTGGAACCCGACCGGCGCCACTATCGCTGCATTCGCCTTGTTATCCCGCACCATCTCCAGCGCTGCCTTCTCTGAGGGAACAACCTCCACTCTGATGGATGATGGAAGCAGCTCCGCCAGCCTTCGCGAGGAATCCGACTGGTCAAGATCTGCGAGCGCGACCGGAACGCCCATCGGCGCCGAAGCTGAACCTGGCCCCCAGCTTGGGGCTAGCATCAGCCCCACAAGCCCAGTGAAGAGCAAGGGAAACAGCACAAGATTCACAACGGCAGATCGGTCACGTATGGTGTCAATCAGCATCAGGCGTGCGATTGCAAAGGCCTTGCGCATCCTCTGTGCATCCCCTTCATTCAAGCCTCAACCTTGCAGTTCCGATTCCGAACAGTAAAACCCCAATCGCGGCCAGGGAAATGCAGTTCGAACCTATCTCAGAGAGCCCCGCACCTGCGAAAATCCGTGAGAATCCATCCATCGCCCAGTAGTTCGGCGTCAATTTCGCGAGGGCAATCAGCGCCTTCGGGTAAACCGCTATCGGGATCATGCTCCCGCCCAGAAGCGAGATAACCTGTATCGCGATGGAGCTGATGGTGTTCACACCACGCCGGGATTTCGACACAGTCGATAGAAAAACGCTCAGCCCGGCGCAGCCAAGGATGGTGCACGCTGATAGGGCGAGAAATGCCCAGGGTGCGCTCCCCCACTTCACGCCGTACGCGAGCCTAGTGAAGACCACAAGAACACCCCATTGCGCCGCCCCGATAGCGAAAACGGATACGAGTTTTCCCGCGAGTATCTCGCTCTTCCGGGTTGGAGTGGACATCAGCCGCATCAGAGTGAAGTCATCCCGCTCGTCGAGAAGCGACTTCGCCCCCAGCATCATGCTGAACATGAGGTACATCACACCCATGCCGGCTGAGTAGTATTCGAATGAACTCACGGCCTTTCGGGTGCTAACGGTCCGGGTGACCACCTCAGGCCCAAACGCGCTCATCCTCGCCCACACCGCCCTGCCAGCCTGCGCAGCGAGGGAAGCTGCCCATTCGGGGTCGGGCGCTCTGCCAGCTCCCGCGGCGGCCTTGATCCACTCCTGCGCCACTGCCCCCGTGGCTATCTCCGTGGCAGACACCTGTGTGGCGAAGGATCCGACTACACCGCGCAAAAGTGGCGCGACAACCTGCGAAGCAGGGTCGAACAGAACAGTCAGTGCGGAATCCTGGCCAGTTGTGACCCTAGCCGTGAAGTCCTCCGGTATAATGATAGCCGCTTTCAGCTTGCCTTCGAGAATGCGCGACCTTGCCTCCTCCTCCGTGAGGCGCACCTGCGTGAACATGGCGGAGAGCTCCGGGGCGCCAAGGAACTCATCGAGAAACACCCTTGCCAGTTCCCCTTCGTCCAGGCGCACTATTCCGACATCTGCCTGTATGGCGCCGCCTCTTCCCGAGAACATCGGCCCAAGGGCGAATCCGAGCACAAGGATGATGATCATCGGCTGGACGATCATCATGGCCAGAGCATGCCGGTCCCTGGCGATGTTCCTGATATCCTTGAGGATGATGGCTGCCGCTCTCATGGTAACCTCCTTGGTCAATCCCGCAGGGATTTGCCGGTGAGATGCAGGAACACCGTCTCCAGGTTCGGCTCGCGCACCTCGATTGAAGAGATCGTTGCGCCCAGATCAGCCAGGGAAGTGATGACCTGTGCAAGCACTCGCCTCCCGTGATCTGCCCATACCACCACTTCGCCTGGTGTTTGTGTGAACCTGGATACACCCGCCACTGCCGTGATGCACTCGGATGCATCCGGGGCGCCTTCGGCCACCTTCACCCTGATCATGTCGAGATCCCCAACCAGAAGCCTGAGATCGCTCAGGCGCCCGCAGGCCATGATCTTGCCCAAGTCCATGATGGCTATTCTATCGCAGAGGAACTCGACCTCCTCCATGTAGTGGCTCGTGTACACGATGGACATGCCCTGGTCGTTAAGGGATTTCACGGTTTGCAGAATGTGGTTCCTCGACTGAGGGTCGATGCCCACAGTGGGCTCGTCCAGGATGAGCAGGCGAGGCCTGTGCAGCAGGCCCGCTCCGATGTTCAGGCGCCTCTTCATCCCGCCGGAGAAGGTCGCGACCCGGTCGCCGGCCCGATCCGAAAGGCCCACCGTATCGAGAACCCACGCTGCGCGCTCCGCGAGTTCCGCTCCTTGCAGCCCGTACATGCGGCCCCAGAACGCCAGATTCTCCGCGGCGGTTAGGTACGGGTAGAGCGCGATCTCCTGCGGCACGTACCCGATGGTCCGCCTTACCTCCATGGGCCGCGATTTCACACTCGCGCCAGCGACGCGCGAGTCGCCCGACGTGGGCTGAATCAGGCCTGCGATCATCGATATGGCAGTGGACTTCCCGGCGCCGTTCGGACCCAGAAGCCCGAAACTCTCGCCCTCGCTCACTGAGAATGATACATGATCCACGGCTACGCGATCCCCGAAGGAGCGGCATAGCTCTGATGCCTCAAGAATCGCGGACATCTCAATCCACCTCCGGCTCGCAGCCATGATCTGCGTCGTTCGTCCGTCCGGCCCCTCTCAGAAGAGCCTCAATGGT
The DNA here is from genome assembly GCA_034926675.1 of Clostridia bacterium. Lineage (NCBI taxonomy): Bacteria > Bacillati > Bacillota > Clostridia > Clostridia bacterium. The sequence continues at coordinate 11,835 of JAYFQW010000049.1, forward strand.
GGGCGCTTTGCCGCAGCACGCGGCTCCTTCCGGGCAGTAGCCGAAGTCATCGCATGACGCTCCCGCCCGCCAGAATATGTTAGGCGCGATCTCCTTGTATGCGCAGAGCAGACCGTCAAAGAGCCTACGTATCTCCCATTGAGCCCTGTTGCAGCATCTCAAATTGAACATGTGCCTGAGCTGGCGTGCATTTGTGGTGATCACAAATCTGGTCTCAGTCGCATTGGAGAGCCCGAATCGCACATCCTCCGCGGGGAGCTTCGCGACGGACAGTCCATACCGCTGCAGTTCCCGTATCTCATCCTGCAATGCACGGAATCGCTCCAGGAACTCCTGATGCGTCTGAAAGCTTGGCGGGGTCACATACCGAAACCCGTCTTCGCGGACATACCGCTGCGACTGCTGCAGCTGAGCCACATCAGCCGATCCCTGCTCTGGGCAGTTCTCCCACACTCCGGGATCTTTGAACGTCTTGATCAGCCTGTGCCTGTCATTCTGCTGGCTCGATATCCGCGAGTAGCCCTCGACGGCAAAACTCGTGGTCCAGTGCTCCAGGGCGCCCAGATGCCCTGAGCGGATCAGGTTGCGCACGAACTTGCCAACATGATCGTCGTGACCCGAAGCCTTCGCCCAGACCATGTCGTGCATGGCGTCGACGCCAATGGGCTTGTAGCAGAGCTTGGCCATTAGCAGCAACCGTTCTGTGTCGATCTCAGTGCCCATCAATGGGTAGTAGATGATTCTGAATTTGAGGCCCGCTTCCTGCTCCATTCCTTCTATCCCCGCTATTCCTCAGTAGTGGTATGGCTCGTTTCGGATTATTCTGAACGCGCGGTAGATCTGTTCCAGTAAGAACACCCGCATGAGCTGGTGTGGGAATGTCATCTTGGAGAAGCATATCCTGTCGTCTGCCCGGGCCAATGCGAGAGGTCCGAACCCCTGTGGCCCTCCGATGAGAAACGTGAGATCGCTGACTGAGGCAATCCCCAGGTTCTCGATGAAGGCGGCGAACTGCTCGGAGGTCATCTCCCTTCCGGCAAGATCGCAGGCGATCACGCGGGAGTTTGGGCGGATGCGCGCCAGCATCTTCCTGGCCTCCAACGCTTTCAGCTCATCCTTTCGGGCACAACTGTCCGACTCAGTGAAGGGTTCCTCTTGAACAATGCTCATTCCGAGCCGACAGTAGCGTCCGAGGCGGACGGAGTAATCCTCCACCGCCTCGGCTAGATGCCTCTCCTTCACTTTGCCAACTGCAACGATATCCACGCGCACCTGGGAACCTCCATGCGTCCCGTCTTGGGCGCCTCCCGCGCCGCTCCGTCGCGACCTGGAAGCAGCTCGCCTTGACCTACGGAGCCTCGGTAAGCACTACCTTCACATCGCGCTGACGCGCGCTGTAGCGCCCCACAACTGTGAACTTCAGCGTGTCGCCGATTGACGATTTCAGGACCGCTTTCCTCACATCTTCCACTGTGGCGACAGAACTATCGTTGATGGAGACGATAATGTCGTTTGGAGCCAGGCCTGCACGTTCAGCCGGACTGTGCCTCATCACAGATGCGATCAGTAGACCATGGTCCACCGGCAGGCCATACCTGGAAGCGATCTGCCTGTCGATGGGCACGACCTCCGCTACGCCCACGTAGGGCCTCCTAACCTTCCCATACTGGATGATCTGGGATGCCACCTCGCGCGCGGTGTTTATGGGTATCGCGAACCCGATCCCCTGCGCCTGCTGGATAATGGCGGTATTGATCCCAATCACCCGCCCATCCTGCGACACCAAGGCCCCGCCGGAGTTTCCCGGATTGATTGGAGCGTCAGTTTGGATCAGGCCTTCCATCGCAGGTTCCGATTGCCCGCGCTCTAGTGAGCGGTTCAAGGCGCTCACCACTCCCGCGGTCACCGTGTGGTCGAATCCGTATGGGTTTCCTATAGTGATTGCAGGCTCGCCCACAACGAGCTGATCCGAGTTGCCGAGGTCCGCCACAGGCAAACCGGCGCCTTCAACCTTCACCACCGCAATGTCGGTGAATGAGTCGCCGCCCACGATCTTGGCCGGGAACTGCCGGCCATCAGCCAGGACGACGGCGATTTCGGTCGTATCGGCGATCACGTGGTTGTTGGTGAGAATGTACCCAGAGGAGTCGATCACGACTCCAGAGCCAAGGCCTTCTCTCTCCTGCACCATTGGATGAAAGAAGAAGCTGTACACGACCTCTTCCTGCTTAGTCGCGATCTTAACGACCGATGGGCCCACTCGCTCAGCCGCGGTGGCCACTGAGTATGCCTGCGGGGTAAGCCGATCGGAAGGCGTCTGGTCACCCTCCTGCGCAGGCGCCGACCCAATCTCTGAAGGAGGCGCCGCCGGGGACGGAGTGCGCTGTGCGTAAGTGAGGAGCAGCGCTCCGACTACCAGTCCTCCGATTACCGCCCCAGCAAGGGCCGCGAAGAACAAACTGAACCTGCTCGCTCCTGAGCGGTCTCTCCAGTAGTAACTCATGGAACTCCACCTCGATACTGCCCATTCAGTGCTGTGTCAATGATGATGAACGAGCCAGCCCCAGCCCTGGTTCCCCGCCGGCGTCCAGACCCGCGGCCGCTTGCACGGATCAATAATAATTCGCCATTCATCCCGGCAAGACCTTCGGCCTGACGCCATTACTCGTGCATTCCGCACTGATTCGCGATCAGTACTCGATACCGTGCCTGGCCGGAATGCCCTGCTCAAAAGGGTGCTTCACCATCCGCATCTCGGTCACCAGGTCCGCAATGTCGATGAGTGGCTGTGGCATGTTCCTCCCTGTGAGAACCAGTTCCACCCCTCGGGGGCGACGCTCTATGAGCGCCACGGCGTCCTCCACACTGAACAGACCGAATACGACAGCATTCGCTATCTCATCCAGTATTACCAGATCAGCGGAGGCCTCATCCAGCGTTTGCGCGGCCAGATCGTAGGCTTGCCGCGCGAGCTCGATATCGAGCTGGGCGGAACGGCCCTTCCGAATGAAACACTCCCCGCAGCCATCGCAGGTCAGCTCGCCAGTCCTCATCGCCTCAGAGCGCTTACAGCCCCGGCCGAACTGGAATATCTCAAATCCCGGGCCCAGCCTGCGCGCGGTCTGGATCTCCCCGGTGTAACCGGTCCCCTTCATGAACTGTATCATCCGCACCTTGTAGCCATGCCCGAAGGCGCGCATGCCGAGGCCTATGGCAGCGGTGGTTTTTCCTTTGCCGTCTCCTGTGTAGACCTGAATCAGCGCGTTGGGAAAAGCGCCTGCCTTCACGTTCCCGGTGCTGTCAGTCATCTTGCTCACCTCCACGCCTTTCCTTTGCGTGCTCCGCGCGCTCTGCATGGCTCAGAGCCACGCCAACGCCGGAGCCGGAGCCAGAACCAGAGCCGGCACTCGCGCCAGCGGGGCTTCCCGACATCACGAACACCGCGGGCCGGTCCAGTTCAGGCCTGCGGCCAATCACTGCCCTGACTCCGTACACATCAAGGAGGTTCTCCTCAGTGAGAACGTCCCTCGGAACTCCCTCGGCGACAAGCTCCCCGGTGCGCAACATTACGATCCTGTCGCAATAGCGTGCCGCGAGGTTCAGATCGTGAAGAACAGCTATCGTGGTGATTCCGGACCCATGGGCAAGCCCGAGTGCGAGCTCCATCACCTCCACCTGGTAATTCACATCGAGATGCGCGGTGGGCTCATCCAGAAGAAGCGCCTTCGGCTGCTGTGCGAGGGCACGGGCTATGAGAACGCGCTGCCTCTCCCCAGACGAAAGCTCTGTGATTCTCCTCTTCCTGAGGTAGGCAACGCCAGTCTGTTCCATGGCCTGCCTCACGCAAGCCCAGTCCTCGGCTGTTTCCGAAGCGAACGGACGTATGTACGGCGACCGCCCCATCAGGACAATCTCTTCCACAGTGAACGCGAACGCCGTAGATTCCGAAGATGCAACGGCCGCAACCGTCCGAGCGGCCTCCTTGGGAGGCAGCTTCGAGATATCGCGACCGCCGTATGAAACCCAGCCCGAGCGCGGCTTTGCCACTCCGCCAATCACTCTTAGGAGCGTCGACTTCCCAGATCCGTTCGGGCCGACTATCCCGAAAAGCGTGCCTGGAAGCACGGCGAAACTCACCCCGTGCAACACCTCCGGACTCGACCTGCCGTAGGCGTATCGCACATTGTGCAGTTCAACTCTCATGCCCGTCCTCCCTCCTTGCCCGCTCACCGAATCCGGGATAGGCTGCTCAACCTCAATGCCGGCAGGCCCTGATCGGGGCCTTTAGAACACTCCGTCCCTCTTCCTCCTGCGCAGCAGGTAAAAGAAGAACGGCGCTCCTGCAATGGCTGTGATTATCCCCACCGGTATCTCTCGCGGAGGGATCGCCACCCGCGCGATAGTATCAGCCGCCACCATGAACGCAGCGCCGCCCAGGGCGGATACTGGGATCAGGCTCCTGTGGTCCGGGCCTATGAGCATACGCGCGACGTGTGGCACAACGAGGCCGATGAAGCCTATGAGTCCAGACGCGGACACGGCCGCGGCTGTAATGAGGGAACCGATGACAATCGCTGCCTTCTTGAACCTCTCCACATCCAGCCCCATGTATCTCGCAGGCTCTTCGCCCATGGCTATGAGGTTCAGACCCCGTCCCATGGCGGTGAGAGCAGCGATCCCGGCCAGCACGTACGGGGCAGCCATGGCCACATGGGTCCAGCTCTTTGCGGAAAGGCTCCCCATCAGCCACATGACCACCTTGGGGAGATCCTCTCCAGCGATCACCATGAGGAACGACACTACGGCCCACACGAACGAGCCGACCACAACACCCGCCAGCAGAAACGTATCAGTAGACACACGTCCGTCCGCCGCTGCAAGTGCATACACGAATGTGACGGTGACTACTGCGCCGACGAAGGCAAACAGAGGCACACTAGATGAAGGGCCCGCAAGAAACGAGATTCCAGACGACGCCGATAGCAGGATGCCTATGCTTGCTCCCAGTGCGGAACCTGACGACGCTCCGATGATGTATGGGTCGGCCAACGGGTTCCTGAACAGGCCCTGAAAGCATGCTCCTGTCACAGAAAGGCCCGCCCCCACCAGCAAGCCAAGCACGATGCGGGGAAGCCGCACCTCAAGCACGATGATCTCAGCGCTCTCCAGGTCATAGCGTGCTGCAAGCGCGGGGCCAGGCCTGAACAGCGGCCCGACCAGGGGAACCCTGGATCCCAGGATGCGCAGCGCGAGTTCGACCGGGACCCCTGAGGTCCCGGCTGATGCCGCACAGCACACAACCAGAATGACGACGGCTGCAAGCCCGGCGATCCGCGCCCTCCTGATGCGGGACGTTGGCATACGAGTTCACCATCCTCATGGACATCCATAGGCCCGAGAGTTCGGGAGCGCGCCGCCACATCCGCTGCCCCGCCACCGCGCGCGGGGCAGCTTCCAAGCGCAGCGCGCTCCCTCCCGCAGTCCGAATCCTACTTCGCCATCTTCATGCCACGAAGAACATCCCCGTGCAGTATGGCTGCGAGTGCCTCCAGCCCCTCAACAAGGCGTGGGCCTGGCCTCACCAGGATGTCCGGCATCAGCTCGTACACCTGCCCGCTCGCGATGGCGGGCGCCTTTCTCCACTCGCGCCTGGCCATCACCTCGGCCTTGTTGTAGCACGTAAGGATGATGCACTCCGGCTTCGAGGCTATGACCGTCTCCGGTGAGATCTGAGGCCATCCCTGCATCGAGCCTGCTATGTTGCGCCCGCCAGCCTTCGTGATGAGGTCATCCACGAAAGTGCCTGATCCTGCAGTCATCAGTGGGTCGTTCCATATCTCCACAAACACCGGCGGACGCTCATTCGCCGGAAGCGTTGCGAGCTGCCTCTCCACAACCTTCATTCGGGCCTGAAGCCCCTCTACGACCTTGCGCGCGTAGATTCCTTCACCGGCGGCATCGCCGATCAGCTCCATGGCCGAGAATACCTCGTCGATCGTCTTGGGGTTAACAGCCACCACAGTGATCCGCAACTCCCTGAGCTTCTCGATCACAGGCATCTGAAGGTCCGCCACTGCGAACACCACATCCGGCCTCTTGGCCACCACCTGTTCGATGTTGATGTTGTAGTCCCCGATCTTGGCGATCTTCTTCGCAGCCTCCGGGTAATCGCACGCAGTAGTGACCCCAACAAGCTTCTCGCCAAGCCCCAACTTGAACAGGATCTCAGTGTTGCTCGGGGCAAGGCTCACAATCCTCTCCGGCTCGCGCTCTATGCGGACTGATGCCCCAGTGCCATCCACAACGGTGATCGGGAATCTCCCTGCCAATGTCGCTCCTGCGGACCCCGCGGATACTGGCGACCCCACGGATGCCGCGCACCCCGCAGAGGCAGCGCACCCCGCAGAGGCAGCCGCCGCGACCGCCCCAAAAGGCGCACAGATCAGGGTCAAGGCCATTAGGATCGAGAACACGGCCTTAGCGACAGTGCTCCGGTTGGCGCGCATGCGCTTGACTAAGGCGCAGACCAGTGTTTTCTCAGATACCAATACTGACACCCTCCCTCTGAGCCGCACGCACGTCGCCGGCGCACCGGCCGGTTACGACCGGCGCCACGCTGCTGCCCAAATAAAAACACCCTGCTCACCACGGTGAACAGGGGATACTCCGGCGCGGTGCGCCCACATCAAGCTGAGCAACTGCCACGCCCTCCGAATCCCCCTCTGCCCCGAAGGTGGAGACGGCAATTCCGGAGGGCAGGTTTCCTGGCTCCCAGTTCACCATCTGGGCGCGTCTTCCCCGTGCGCGCGCACGAGTGACATACGTTGCACCCAGACTCCCTGGATACAGTGGCGGGACCACGGGCTTAGCAGGGCGGGACCAATGCGAGCCTTCCGCACCCAGCTGCCACTTCCCTTTTGACCCGCAAGAGCGGGCGCCCACCGGCATTCCGCTATTAAGGTGTCGTTGGATTCATACTATCATAATGGGCCACCTGAGCCAAGCACCCGCTCGTCACCGACTCGCCTCGTCACCTTGGACGAATCCAGGCACTCGAGGAGCGCCACTGCGTATTTCCGCGTTGAGCCGCACGCATCTCGGAATTCGGCCGCCGTAAAGGCGCGCCCGCCCGCGCCCAGCTCCTTCACGATGCTCATGGCTCTCTCCAGGGCATCTCGATGAAACAGCAGTTCAGGCCCTACTCGCATCAGCACTCCGGTGTCTATCATATAGTCGAGCACCGATTCGGCTGCCGTCACATCTGCCGAGCCCTGCCCCTGCGCCTGCCCCTGCGCCTGCGCCCGCCCCTGCACAGCGACGGGGGCAGCGATGGCGATGGCCGCCGCCCTTTCCGGAGGCGACATGAGGGCATCCCCATCGGAAAAGGCTGCCTCGAGCCGTTCTGCCAGGCTACGCTGTTGTGCAGTGAGAGTAACCTCGTGCTCAGGCAGGGACACGAGAACTCCGTTGTCGCGCATGAGTCCATCCTCAACAGCACGTGCGAATGCTACCGAGAACGCCTTTCCATCCCAGCCCGGGAAGGCCGCAGTCCTCAGTTGCTCCTTCGGCATCCCGGCCCGTAGCGGCGCCCGGGAGTGGTATCCCCTGAGAGCCTCCTCCATTCGTGCGCAAATGCCGTCCCAGTCGGAACGGGGCATGTACCCCCGTGACGAAGGCGATTCCCCGAAGGCAACCATCCCGCCTGCCGCTACATCCGATTCGAGAATCGCGCGGACCTCCGATTGCTCACGCACCATCTCCCTGGCCACGCTCTCGGCGGAGGCCGGAGCGGAGATTTCGGAAGTGATATGGGACGCAAACAGGCGTGCGAGAGCTGCTTCATCATCACCTGCGAGCACTTCGAACTCTCGGATTGTCGCTTCCTTCATCCTGCGGCGCCTATCAGACGCAGGCGCCAGTATGCGCCCGCCTCCGGCGGTGACAGAGGGAGAGTATGTGCGAATGATAAACCTGTCGCCCCTGGCAGCCACGCCATCCTCTTCAAGCTCCAACTGCACGTACGCCCGCTCTCCGGGAATCGCTTCGGCAGCCCCGATCACCCTGACCCTGCACATGACCTCAGCAGTGCCCATGTGCAACCTCATCCTGGTCCTGTGCTCCACTGGAATCGCAGACGGAAGGAGGTCGAGTTCAGCATCGTACATCCGCGAAGGCGAGAGCATTCCAGGCCGTGCCAGAACCATCCCTCGCTCCACCTGGTCCCGGTCGACTCCTGAGAGGTTCATCGCCACCCGCTGTCCATGCACGGCCTCGTCGGTAGGCGCGTCGTGCACCTGAACCCCTCGGACTCGGACCTCGCGCCGGGCCGGCAGCAGTTCAAGCTTATCCCCTGGCCTCACCGCGCCGCCGACGAGTGTGCCCGTGACCACAGTGCCGTGCCCAGATATGGCGAACACCCGGTCTATTGGAAGGCGCGCGAAACTCCAGCTGTCCGGGTCGGACATGGCTTCGTCAAGCGCTCGGTCGAGCGCCTGCAGGAGGAGGTCCAGTCCCTGCCCTGTGACTGCCGAAACCGGCAGTACGGGCGCACCCGCAAGGCGCGTGTGGGCGAGCCGACCACGCACGTCCTCAATGGCGAGCTCAAGCCAGTCCTCCTCAACAAGATCGCTCTTGGTTATTGCGACCACCCCGTGCCTCACTCCGAGCAACTCCAGTATGTCGAGGTGCTCTTCTGTCTGGGGCATCACGCCTTCATCTGCGGCAACAACCACCAGCGCTACGTCGACTCCTGATGCTCCGGCCAGCATGTTCTTGATGAAACGCTCATGTCCGGGCACATCCACTACCCCCGCCATCCTCCCGGATGGCAGCGTAAGCGGCGCGAAGCCGAGCTCGATGGTCATGCCCCTGTCCTGCTCTTCCCTGAGCCGATCGGTGTTCACTCCAGTGAGCGCCCTAATGAGAGTAGTCTTGCCATGGTCAACGTGGCCGGCAGTCCCGATCACCGCGTGCTTCATGCTCGGATCGCCCTCCCCACTGCGCGGGCAAGGCTCTCGAGGTCGCGGTCGAACAGAGTCCTCATGTGAAGCCTAACCGAGCCCTCCGCCACCCTGGCCACGACTGAAGGGTCGCCCCTCCTGAGCCGCAGCTGGAGTTCAGCCGCGGACATCAGCCTGGGTTTGATCGATAAGCTCACTCCGGGGATCATGACGGTGGGCATAGATCCTCCGCCAACTTCAGACGGGTCATCAATCACTTCGAAGGACGCCGCCTCGCAGCCTCCGCTTCCACCTGGCGCCGCGGCAACTGGAGCGGCTTCAGCTGCGGTGAGCAACTGCCGCTGCACAAGGGAAAGAAGACGGTGGGCCCTCTCCACGAGGGTATTGTGATCAGCGGTGAGCATGGCATGGACTGGGATAGACCGCAGCGCCTCGTCTGGGTCCTCCCATGCGGCTGCCACGGCAGCCAGAGCAATCAGGGTCAGCTTGTCTATCCTGAGGGCTCGAGCCAAAGGGTCCTTAGATATCGTTTCGATGAGGTCAGGCCTGCCCACTATGATGCCTGCCTGAGGGCCTCCGAACAGCTTATCGCCGCTGAACGTCACGATATCCGCACCATCCCGAACCGCCTGCCCAACAGCGGGCTCGGCGCCCTGTGACGGGCAGACTGCGCCGGTCATCAGTCCCGACCCGATATCGTACATCACGGGAACCCCAACTTCAGCTCCTAGCGCTGCCAATTCCGCAATGCTCGCCTCCTCGGTGAACCCAACCACGCGGAAGTTGGACGTATGCACCTTGAGCAGCAGCCCGACGTCGGGATCGATCGCCTTTCGGTAGTCGGAGATCCTGGTGCGGTTCGTAGTCCCCACTTCCACAAGAGCGGCCCCGCTCCGCTCCATTATCTCAGGCACCCTGAAAGACCCGCCTATCTCAACAAGCTCACCCCTGGAGACCACGACCTTTTTCCCTTTCGCAAGGGCATCGAGGCACAGAAGAACTGCGGCCGCGTTGTTGTTGACGACGTAGGCTGCGGGCGCGCCCGTGATCCTGGCCAAGAGCCCGGCGATATGATCCTGCCGTGAGCCGCGCAGGCCAGTGGCGAGGTTGAACTCAAGATCACAGTACCCGATGGCGCACTCCGCGACAGCCGCAGCTGCGTACTCCGGCAGTGGCGCACGCCCGAGGTTCGTGTGCAGGATCACCCCGGTTGCGTTGATCACAGCTCTGGGACCAGGCGCGGCGCACCTGGCCGCAACGGCTGGAAGGTCGGAGAGAACGCGCAGGAGAATCGCTTCCCTGGGGTCCGCAGACTCTGGAGCGTCGGCCCCAACTGTGGAAACCCGGAAGCTCTCCTGGTGCGCATGATGTTCCACGTGCGCATGATGCTCCTCACCGCGGGTGAGAGCTTCCCGCTCCCTCGCGATGAGTTCTCGTGCGGCATCGCGCACCGCCCATCGTGGGAGAGCATCCGACAGTTCCTGTGCGATTTGAGTGGACAGTACGTCGGAGACAGAAGGGATGGCGCGAAGTGAACGCCCCACGACTGCCGCCACCTCCTCCTGCCAGTGATTACAGGGATACCTCGATCAGCGGAGATCGGGCCGGAGAGCCCTCTCCGGTTTCGGTCGGCGCCAGCTCCATCTGGGCAACTGCATGGGCAACGACCGCGCTTGCCAAAGCACCAGACTCTCTGAGCCGCGCAATGAGCTCATCCGCGCTCTCCTGCGCCACCGCTATCAGGAGCCCTCCGGATGTCTGCGGGTCGAAAAGAACGTCCATGCTTTCCTCGGAAACCCCGGGCGCACTAATCCTGGATCGGAAGTGCGCGGCATTCCGCTTGGTTCCGCCTGGCACAAGCCCCATAGCGGCGTATTCAGATGCGCCCTCGATCATGGGCACATCGCCAACACTTACCTTGAATGCTACTCCAGAGGCCAATGCCATCTCGCACATGTGCCCGAGTAAGCCAAACCCCGTGATGTCGGTGCAACCGTGAGCCCCAACTGCCTGCATGGCGGCTGATGCCCCCAAGTTCAGCGCCGACATCACCTCGTAGGCCCGCTTCTCCGTCTCGGGAGAAGCCATGCCCGCACGCATGGCAGTGGAGATCAGCCCAGTGCCGATGGGCTTAGTCAGGATAATGACATCGCCGGGCCTGGCGCCGGAATTGAGCATCACCCTGTCTGGATGGACAAGCCCTGTGACCGCGAGCCCGTACTTGGGCTCCGCATCATCCACTGAGTGCCCTCCCACCAGAAGCGCTCCGGATTCGAAGACCTTGTCCGCCCCTCCCATGAGGATCTCGTGAAGAACATCCATCCCCAGAGAGCACGGATAACACACTATGTTCATTGCCACCAAGGGAACGCCGCCCATGGCGTACACGTCCGACAGAGCGTTCGCCGCAGCCACCTGCCCAAACTCGTACGGGTCATCCAGAATAGGTGTGAAGAAATCCACGGTATGAATGAGCGCAGTGTCGTCGTTGAGTTTGTACACCCCGGCGTCTTCCGACTTGTCGAACCCGGCGATCAGCCTCGGATCCGTGCGGACCCGGAGCCCCTCCACAGCAGCCATTAGGTCACCCGGACCTATCTTGGCCGCTCAGCCGGCTTTGCTCGACATCGAAGTGAGCCTTATCGACTCGCGCTTGTCCATGCCTATCCCCCCGCCGCGGGCATATAAATGGCGGGAGTATGTGGGAATCGAACCCACCGCGGCCAGGCTAGCTGCCCACCACTGGATTTGAAGTCCAGGCGGCCCACCAGGACCAATCTACTCCCGCGAATGCATCCCGTTACTCAAAACACATCACGTGCATTATACCCCAACCAACGAGCTTCGTCGAGATATGGACCGGCGCCCGACGCCGCTCACCGCCCGCCCACCCACGGCGCGCGCCCACGCCGTTTCGCAACGCCCTCAACGGCGTATAAAGGATACGAGCATATCTCCTCGCCGTCATATAGCACCCGAATCCGGCCCAATCCCTGGCCCGCCTGTACAGAGCGGGGCGCCCGCTCCGGAACCTCCGCACGCCACGTGAGCTTTGCGGAATCCGCAATCGCGAGCACGACTTCAACATCTCGAGTTGGAGCAAGGCCAACGGCACTGCCACGGCCACCTGAAACGAGCACCTCTGCCACCGGCTCGCCTCGCTTAGCAATGACGTGTCGAGTGAACCTGGCGAAGCCATATTCGAGCAGCGCTGCGGCATCGGCAAACCTAGCGCCCGACCGGAGCACCACCGCGATAAACTGAAGCCCATTGCGGGTTGCCGAGGCGGCTAGGCAGTGGCCCGCCTGGCTGGTCGTTCCGGTTTTCACCCCGTCCGCCCCGGCCATACTCCACAGAAGCCTGTTGGTGTTGTACACCAGCCTGCTTCCGCCCCCGAGTGGGGATGACCACAGCTCAGGGCAGCCAACGATGTCGGCGAACTTCTTCAGCCTGAAACCGGTCATGCACATGAGGGCGATATCATAGGCGGTAGTGTAGTGGCCTGGCGCTGATAGCCCGTGGGGATTCGCAAAATGGGTGTTCTTGAGGCCCATTGAGTAGGCGCGCACGTTCATCAGGCTGACGAAACTGGAAACCGACCCTGCAATGTGCTCGGCAATAGCTGTAGCCCCGTCATTGCCAGAGCGGAGCATCGTCGCCCGGACCAGCTCTTCGAGCTTGTATGTGGCTCCCGCCGATAGATGCAGGGATGACCCTCCCACCCTGGCGGCCCCGGCGGAAACCTTCACCGTGTCGGAGAGATCGCCACGCTCGATGGCGACAATAGCCGTCATGACCTTGGTTATGCTCGCAGGTTCGCGCACCTCATGCTCGTTTCTGGCGTACAGAATAGTCCCAGTAGTAGCTTCCACTAGTATAGCGGCCTTTGCGCTCACACTCGGACCAGACTGGCATCCATGGTAGTAGACTAGTTCAGGGTAACGCGAGGGATTCTCGTAGGGCGGAGCGAGCGCGGGCTCCGCGGCCCACCAAGCCAACTGTGCTCCGCCAACAACCAGAGCAAGGGAGATCCAAAGCCAGATCAAGGCTCTGGCCTCGCGGCGAAGGCGAGGAACCACACCGTACCCCCCAGTTCCACTCTGAGCTACTCCAATTCGTACTCAGATCTGGATGTAGGTAGAACGGTACGCAGACGGCAAGCCGCAGGCTAGAACACCTCACACATTGGAGCGGCGCGTTTCCATGTCGAACAAGCTGTATTCCGGATTATGGGGGCACTTTCTGCACCTTTCCCGCGCCATGAACATGCGCAGAGCATCAGGCACTTCCACCTCGGGCATGGCGCCGGAGACGATAGCAGAGCGCCCGATCGCCGACACCATGAGCACCGGCCTGCGCCCTCGGGACCTCCGGAGGCAGCCATGTCCTACAAGTTGCTCTATGACCGCCTCGATCTGCGCGATAGTCAGGCGCTGAAATGCTCCGTAATGCCTAACCCGAGCGAGGTCCAGCCTGTTCAGCTCCTTGGATTCGGATCCCTTCAAAAGACGCGCGATTTTCGTTTTGCCAACATAGCATGGGATGGAATCCACGCACTCGAGGACCGTGACGGCGGCCTGCCCGCCATCCATGAGCGAAGACCCGTGATTCACAGAACAACCCTCCCATGGTGTCGCGGTTGAGTTTTGCCCGCGCGAGGAGCACGTCCAGTCCAGGCAACGAAACACTGACCCGGGACCGCATGCGCCTATATATTACCATTGATGGATCTTGTTGTAAACCAAGATTGCGTGTGAACTCTGCAATCGGGTAGTAGGGGGCGCCTAGCCCCTGTTCTCCCACAAAAGCGTACGTACCGTCTGCTCTAGCAGGCACATCCGCAGGAAACGGCTGGTGCAGTTGCGAGGCAAGGAGTCTCTCAGACTCAGCCATCGGGCACGACCCGTCTCATTGCGTCCGCGAATTCACCGAGATCCCCCGCCAGCATGTTCACGGCAGCATGTGAAGGCGTTCAGGATCAAGGGCAGATCCATAGACGTTCTTTCACCCGAAATACTCGGAGCCGGACAAAGCGAGATAGGGATTCAGCAAGCTGCTGCGGGGAGCCGCATAGGGGGCTCCCGGGCTGCGCGCCCGCGCTGCCTGACGAGGCGCGACCGGCGCGACCGAACCTTGGGGCGATGATGTCGACGAGTCCAGCAGTGAGACGAGCTCAATGTCCATGGAATCGACATTGAAACGTCGATCATGTCGATGAAACCAGCATTGAGACCCTCCAAACGCGCGTTCCGGCGAGATTGGCGACACTGCGCGCGAGAGGGCGGGATCATGGCATAATGTGGCGCGGCTGACTCGCAGCTAGACGTGTTTCCGGAAATCGCCCGCGCGCGCTATGGAACCTGCGCGAACCTCGACCGCGGGAGTCGGACCGTCAATGTCGACCAAATGGACACTGACCCAATGGTCAATGTCCATTTGAGTCGCATTGATCGCGCGACAGTGCTGGTTTGGCCGACACTGACAGCCTGCGGGACCAGAATCTTGAGAACCACGGAGCCTCATCAGCGGCCATAAACGGCGTGCGAGACGTTGCCTTACGCGATGCCAAGGCAATGCTCCAGGTACAGATTACCTAACGAGCTCAGGGCTGCAGCGAGAACCGAGCGATTGAACGCCCAATGGTGCTGAACATGGGATAGACTCGCGCCCCGGTTTTGATGCGCCACGACTCCTTCGGCTTGCAGGCTTTGACGCTAGTATCTACACCGATTCTTCGCCGAATTGGTTGAGGGGCTCATCTCCGAATTCCAAGCTGGGAACATTTACATGCGGGATGTGAGATTGAGCACGCGACGATGCCGGTTTGATCGACATTGACCGCCTGCGAGACCGGAATCTCAGGAACCGTAGATTCGTTTCCGCGGCTGTGAGCGACGGGCGAAAGGGCGACGGGTGAATGGGCGGCGGGCGGGATGTTGCCCTCTGCGATGCCAAGCCAATGCTCCAGGCACAGAGTAGAGGACTTCAACGATTCGATGCTTGGGCGTACTCTGGACAAGATCTGGAACAGGCGAGCCGCAGGATTCTTGGATTTGCAGCCCGCGTTCTCTACTGGGCGCGAACAGGCTGAGAAAGGAAGAACCGATTGGATTCGTAGAAATGCTTCGCCGCCCCTGATAGCGCGATTCCGGCGGGATTCCTTAGGAAGCCTCCAGTGGCCTCCACACGCAGCCCGGCGCCCTCAGGCGCCGAGAGCTCCACTTCGACATCAACAGAGCCAGCTTCACCTGCAGTCGCCATCCTCACCCTCGCCTCGCCGTCACTCCTCACCACCTCGTAGGATCTGGAGCACTTGATCACCTGCAGATCCGGCGAGCCTACCACCTCCAGCACAGCCCATTCCATGGCATCTCCCGCGGTGAGCTGCGCCCGAAGCACTGTGCCTGCCATCGTCGCATGTAGCCGCACCGATGGGGCATTGAACCTGAACGGCACAGAGAACCGGGGCCCGCGCGTGCTGATAGTCTCTTGTCGAGGCGCCGCACCGCCTGAAGACATGATCACATTCCTGATGTTGTCGGTGCTTTCGAAAGCGATACGTTCCCCTCCTGAGTCGCCGAGGATCTGTGTCACCCGCACTAGCTGCGGATTTTCAGGGATGTAGCTTGGATAAGCGAACAGGATGCCAGTGGTGATGACGGCGAGCAACCCCACTGGCACAAGCGCTGCGTGGGGATTTGTGCTCCGACTGCTCGCCGAGGAGGACTGGGCGCCCAGACCGTATCTGTACTCCCGCACGATAGATCCGGCAGGCACATCGGAAAGCAGGTCGGCAAAGCTCCGCCTTGAACTCACTTGACGCCTCTGAACGGGGACTATGGCGAGAATTTCAAGTGCATATGGCAGTGCAGCTGCTGCAACCAATAGGCAGAGGATGATGGGGACCCCAAGGATGTCGCTGAGAAATTCCCTGCCCACGCCCATTCCGGCCCTCACCCCCAGCCACACCATTGGCACAGGCGCAGTCCACGCAAGGAACCGCCTTGCGAACCCCTCAGGCAGCTCAAGGGCAATTTCAGTAGCAAGCAGCCCGAGCGCAGGCAGGATGGACCCAACACGAAGGACTGCCAGGAAGAAACCAACGAGCCCCATCTGGAGGATCAAGGAGATCTGAACCATCGGAAGGCGTAGTTCCTCCCGTATGCTCACACCCATTAGCCTTGACACGAGCATAGAGAAGAACAGCCCTGCGGCAACACCTGCAATGGCGAAGGCCCCGGGATAGGCGCTCCAAGGCCGTTCCAGCCCCCGCCAGGCCCCTACCAGCGCAGACGGAAGGAAGAGCGTCCACAGCAAGACCGCAAGGATGACGAACACTGCCAGGGAGGTCGCCATGGCCGACGGAATGCTTGCACCGCGCACACGGGTGAGATCGTCGTACAGAGTCGTGCGGGCCACGGCGACCGACGCCACGCCGAGCAATACCGCAATCGAAGCTGCGACAATGCTGACAGTGTATGGGATCATGACTATCCATCGGAGGAAGCTGAGGACCATGTACGGTCGCTCAGGCCTGCCCAGGAGATCACGGCCGACCGCCCATTCCAGAGCCGCCACAGCCGCCTCTGAGGCCAATGCGACCGAGGCGGGTTCGATGGAGTCGATCGTGTCTCCTAGTAGAGGCACATATGCCTCAGGAGCATACGGCAGGGATGCCTCAGTCGTTATGGTGACAGCGGGAATCCCGGCGGCCAGCAGCGGGGAGTGATCCGCCCGAACCTCTGATAGCACTGCAGTTGTGGGGTCGAAACGGACGTGCGAACCCTGGACGGCGCCTACTGCCCGCATCAGGTCGACGAGATCCACCCGGGCCAGCGCCATTCGCCCTCCCCACGGAATGAGTGCAACCCTGGAGCCCCGGCCAACCGAATCCAGGTTCACCGCAAGCATGATACGGCCGAGTCCGCCCGGCAGTTCCTCAGGGTGCTCGACCAAGGACTTCGAACCAGAGCGGCCCATTCCCGTAGCGCCAAATGCCGCGAACACGACCCTATCCGAGAGGGGGGATCCCGCCAGAACCCTGGCGCACTCGAGCATGGCGGCCAGACCAGAAGCATTGTCGTTCGCACCCTTCGATTCCGGCAAGTCAGTGTCCAATGATGCACAGATGAGCACCGCGCCAGCGTCGCTGCTCAAGTTCGAACCAGAGGCTGGACCGGCGGCCGTTGCCTCTGGCATTGCCTCCGCTGCTGCCTCTGACGTTGCCGCTGACATTGCCTCCGCCTCTAGCGTCGCCGCTGACATCGCCGCTGACATCGCCGCCACCACATTGACCGATGATGCCGACACATCTCCCACGGTGCGGACGAAACTCACCTTTCGCGCCTCGTACCCGTACTCCGCCAACTTCGCAGCCACGTAGTCGGCAGCGGCCTCCTCAGAGGCGCTGCCCGCTGGACGCGGGCCTATGCGGGACGCGATCTCACGCACATGGGCTATTGCAGCAGCAGCGCTCGCCATCGGAACAGATGACTGCCGTGCAAGGGCCTTTGGCATCACTGCAAGATGATACGCAAACAAGGCCGTCAACACCAGGAAGACGGCCAAGGCTGCGCCACGACGGCGCGCCGACCAGCGCTCCGTTCTATGCCTAGAGTCCCCGATCGGAGGAGGGATCAATGGATGCACTCCACCTCTATCTTGCCAGGACCAACATCAGCCACTACGTCGAGCCGGGCTCGAGCAGTCCTGTAGTTCGGCGATTCCCAGGTGTCTTCGGCGCCTATGTTCCGCTGGCTCCGCTTCTCGCCATCCACCCAGAGGCTCCCGGTTCCTATGCTGGCCCGGATTCTGAGCCCGAGGCTCTCTGGAACGACAATACTCAGCTTGCCGGTTCCCACGTTCACGTCTGCGGTAATGTCGTGATCGATCGAAGAGCCGGAGAAGTCAAGATTCGCCGAGCCTGCGCCCAGCTCGCCCGACACACGTGTGAGCTTTGAGTTGCCGATGCCCGCAATGCGGATGGTTCCAGCCCCGACATGGAAATCGAGCTCTCCAGCCCCGCGGCTGCTCCCCCAGCCCCAGATCAAGCTGGCTGACTGCGGAGGAGTCGCGAACTCCATCTTCGCCTCGCCGCCTCCGATTGTTATCGATATGCTGCGGGCGGCCAGTTTCTCAAGCACAGCATCGATTCTGCCGGCGCCCACCTCCAGTAGCAGGGATGTGGGAATCTCAGGACGTCCAAGGGTTATCCGGTGCTGTTCCCTACCACGCGAGATGAATGGAACAAACCATAGTCCCTCACGATCAGTTTGGTACTCCATCGTGAGGCGACCACCAGACTGCGTGGTCCGTAGCTGCGGAGCCCGTCCTGACACGGAGTAGTCCGCCACAGCATCAAGGAGGTTTCCCCCGTTCGCAGTGGACAGGAACAGATCCCCTGCGCCCAGCCGCACCTTGAGCTCTGTTTCTGAAGGCTTGTAGTCATCGTATGCGACGCTGAACTCCTTGTGGTGCGGGAGAACCCCGCCGTCGGAACGCGAGTAACGCATAGCCTCAGGCGCCACGTACGATACCGCTGAGACAACAAGGGCAATAGCCAACACGGCAATGAGAATCCCCGCAAGTGCGCTCCCGCGCCCGAACATGATGGAGACTCCCCACAGTATCACAAGCACAGGCCAGTATTTCCACAGTGACGCCCACGCAGACCACGCCAAGAGACCAGTAGTGTTCAGAAGAAGAACCACACCCACCAGGATCAGGATGATAGCGCCTGTGTAGTCCCCGACTCTCCTACCGCTCACAGCTCTCGCCTCCCTCTCTGAACCATGCAGATTCGCTCTGGTGTCGGAATTTCCTCCAGGCCGCAGACTCCCATTCGCCCCTTTGCATACAGTAATGACGACCCGATCTAGGCAGGAGGCGATACCATGAGTTCGCACGCGCTTGTAAGGCAGATGTTCGCCGGCGGCAATACGTCAGTTGGCTTCCATTCCTTCTACAACTATATCATAGGTCATGATGCCGCGAGAGTGATAGTGATCAAGGGCGGACCGGGGGTAGGAAAGTCGACGCTGATGAAATACGTGGGAGAGAACATGCTGTCCCGAGGTTACGACGTGGAGCTGTTTCACTGCTCGTCTGATCCGGAATCCCTCGACGGGGTGGTGTTTCCGGGAATCGGCGTTGCCCTGATTGATGGCACTGCTCCCCACATTGTTGATCCGGTGTTTCCTGGCGCTGTGGACGAAATACTGTATATGGGCGAGTACTGGGACGAATCTGCCATGCGGGCGGCCAGAAACCAGATCGTAGCATGCACGAAAGACGTGTCGCGCCTCTTCCAGCGCGCGTACCGATTCCTGCGCACCGCAAGCGATGTTCTGGATGACTGGAGTGAGGCAAACGCCGAGGGACTCGACCACGGCGCCGCCAACAAGGTGGCAGATACGGTAATCGGCGACATCATAGGCACTGCTAATGTGGCGGATAGGCCAGGCGCCGAGCGTCACCTGTTCGCCTCAGCCATCACTCCCGCGGGGTTCGTCAACCACCTCGAGACTGTGGTCGCAGCATGCTCCCGGCGGTATGTTGTCGAGGGCGGGCCTGGGTCAGGCAAATCACGGCTCATCACCCATGCCGCCAACCGCGCCTTGGAGTGCGGATTCGATGTAGAGCTCTTCCATTGCTCACTGAATCCCGCAAGCTTGGAGCACCTGATCATACCCGCCCTGGGGGTAGCGGTGATAACCTCAGTTGAGCCCCACCAGTGGACCATTGGAAACGATGATACGCTAGTGGACATGGCCCAATGCCTGGATCCTGCAGTAGTTGAGCGAAATGAGAAGATCATCGAATACGACCGGAAACTGATGAACGAAGCCATGGGAAGGGCCATCTTCTTCCTCAACCAGGCCCGGGAGATGCACGACTTCCTCGAGTCGTTCTACGTTCCCAACATCGACTTCGACGCCGTTCGCGCCCTTCGCCACCGCACGCTGGAGCGAATCCTCCGTTTCGCTGAGGAGACTCCCCGCGACTAGGGAATCACCTCGACTAAAGAATCACCTCGACTACATCCCGGTCAATCCGCTTCATGGTCTCGGTGATCTTGTCGGTCAAAGCGGGGTCGTCCTTGCAGGCCGCACGAACCTGCCGGAGCAGGTCGATCCCGCGCCTGAAAGCCGACACCACATCTCCCTCGGCGTAGTTTGAACCCCTCAATAGCCCGGCGAAGTCGGCGCCCTGGCTCCACTTGTAGGCAAGGGGGGCAAGCCCAGTGAAGAACCTAATGGCGCTCGCTCCGGTGTAGCTCTCCTCCACAAGTTCGATCTGCGCCGCTATATCCCTGATCCGATCCACATCGAAAGGCACGCCCTTAGCCGGGAACTCTCCACGCCTGGGCTCGTAGTCGATGCACACCGCTAATGCAGCAATCTGATCCTCGTCGTAGTCGTGGAACACCCCGGAGAATACGAGCTCCGTAACAAGGAGCTCCTGCGTGTGGATCTCCCTGGCGATCTCGCCTCTGGGCAGGAGCCTTCCATTCTGGATGTACCCAAGCCTCTCAAGCAGCGCCTGCTTGCGCTTGAAGTCGTGGACGAACCGTTCCTCGCTCCCGAGCCGGCGCATTCTCTCGTAGAGGCTTTCCATCCTCCCAACGATCACGCCCCTCCTGGCCAGAAGCCTTCGGCAGGCCCGCTTCTCTCCAGTGGAGCACTCCTTCGAGGTGAGGGCGCCCAGTTCCGCGCGGAGCGAGTCCATGTCCGCCTTGATACTCGCTCGCCTCTCCTTGCTTCGTCGGCGCTTCGCTACCCTTTTCAGCTGAAGCCGAAGCTCTGCGAGTTTCGTGTTGAGGCCAGTTGCGTACAGGGGACAGCCAGGCTGATTCAGGGTCTCGCATGCACGCCCCACGATCTCAGTCTCGAGTTCTCTGGCGCTTGCAAGCCCAGCCTCGATCTCCCGCTTCTGAGCACTTGTTTGGTAACTTGCAAAGTTCTGCTTGAGCACCTTTCGGATCTCGTCAGCGGACCGTGTGGCGATAAGGTTGACCACCGTGTTGTATGACACGGTGAACCTGCTAACCAAGGGCTCTACACTCCGCTCATCGGTGCTAGGGAACTCCTCCGGGTGAAAGTAGTTCAGGTCGACCAGTATGTACACGTACCCCTCCAGGTCGATCCCTCGCCTGCCAGCTCGCCCGGCCATCTGGAAGTACTCCTGCGCGGTCATAGGCTGGAAATCCACGCCGTTGAACTTGCGGACCGAGTCGAAGCAGACGGACTTCACCGGAAAGTTGATCCCCACCGCGAATGTCTCAGTGGCGTACAGCACACTGATCAGCCTGCGCTCGAACAGATCCTCGACTATCTCCTTGAGGACAGGCAGCAGGCCAGCATGGTGATAGGCTATCCCACGCTGAAGAATCCTTCTCATCTGTTTCACGCTGGGCATTGAGTCGATGCCCATTCCGTCGATTCGGTCGTCGAAGTAGTTGAGTATCTCGCGGCGCTCAGACGGCGAAAGGTAATCGATGGACCGCGCAAGCTCGTCAGCCTTCTCCTCACATTGCCTGCGGCTGAACACGAAATACAAGCAAGGGAGCCTTCGCTGTTCCGTGAGGCTAGCCACGAGATCGAGATGGGTCGTTGGGGCATACCGCGAGCCCTCGGAAGCCCAGAGCTCGTCAGCCTCCTCCAGCTCCTTGTCGCGCCTGGCTTTGAACTCCTTGAGCTCCTCCAAAGTGCATGCGCCTCTGGCAACGTCGTACACGAATTGCCTCAGAGGCACAACACGCTTGAAGTGACGGACCACGGCGACCTCGTGGCCCTTTATGTCCTGAATCCAGAAGGCCAGTTCGTCAGCGTTTGGAATAGTCGCCGAGAGCCCAAGGAGCCGCATGGATTCGGGCATGAATATGATGGACTCTTCCCAGACAGTTCCCCGCTCTTCATCTGCCAGATAGTGAACCTCGTCGAAAATGACATGGGACACGCCTTCGAGCCCCTCGGGGCTCAGGTGAAGCATGTTCCGGAATATCTCCGTGGTCATGATCAGGATCTGGGCACCGGAGTTGATAGTGACATCTCCGGTGATGATCCCCACATTCTCCGCCCCGAGCAGGCGCTTAAACTCCTTGAACTTCTGGTTGCTTAGGGCCTTGATCGGCGCAGTGTATATCACCCGATGGCCGAGTTTGAACATGCGCTCGATGAGGTAATCGGCGACGAGGGTCTTTCCGACTCCAGTAGGCGCCGATACCAGGACCGACCTGCCAGCCTCCAGATGCTTGATGGCCTCTCTTTGGAATGGGTCCAGCTGAAAGCCTCGGTATTCCAAAGGGATGCCATCCGACAGCTGAACGGCGACTGGATCGAATAGTGGGCCAGTCGCGGCCTGCGCGCCCAGTTCCTCCAGTCGCGAAGCTGGAGCGACAGATGCGGTCCCCTTCAGAACCTCACCTGCAGGCAGGGGATAAACGTCTCTAGAGGCGCGCCCTGCACGCCCTGCTGCAGTGGCCCTTGCCCCGCTGGGCGCCTCCTGAGGTCTCCTGGCCCGCCTCCTGCCGTGTGGTCGTCTCCTGTGGTCGCGTTTTTCGGTCTGCTCCATATATGTACCCCACCCAAGCCGCATTCAGTATTCGGAAGCACCCGACCACCGCGATGAGCGGGCGGGAGCGACGAGCCTCTACACCAAGCATGGACAGCCGCCATCCTGAGTATACAGGTTATCGTGTGTGCGGACAATCAGCCAGGGTAATCCGGTAATCCCCGGGTGATCGAGCGGTCGGCCGGGAGAACAAGCCAAGGTGGTAGGCCAAGGCGGTAGGCCAAGGCGATCAGCCAAGGCGATCAGCCAGGGCGATGCCGTTGCCCCCCTGCGCCGTCCCACGACGGCGGGCTTGGAACGGATGAATGACCTCCGCCCATGGTCAGAAGCGCCCGAGAGCCAAGTCATGATGAATAAGACCAGCCCCGCCATCGCACTGCGTAGGTTGCACTGGAAGCAGCATATCAGCGCAGAGCTACATACGAAGGGGGCCAGCAAACATGAATGGTATCACAGAGCTCGTCGGCTTGGATGTGTCCGAGGTAGGCGGCGCTGGCGCGCCGCGATTCCTTTATGTCCAGCTATGTCCAGCTACGTGCGTTGTGGCCACAGCGGGCATTCCTGCACGGCAATCCACTGGCGGGATTCAATCGCGCCTCGATGGCGCGGGCCATGAAACGGGGCGGAGTTTCCCATTTATGAGCGTGGACCGCCAGAAAACCCTCACGAATGAGAATCTCTGCCCGCCGTTTCACTCAAAAATGAGAATCTCGGCGCCACCGCCCGCGGGCGCCGAGTATGGGTCTTGGCATTCCTCAGTTCGGGAGGGCAAGGGATCCTGAGAGCGCAGAATTACTGCAGTGGAATAGCGCAATAGGACAATTGCGCAAAGCACTACGGCGCTATGACGCATAGGCGCGTACAGAGAGGACGCAGGGCCGCCGGCCAGCTCGCGCCTACCCTCCCGCCACCGGGGTAATGAGGAGAAGCGCCTCTCCGTCGGTAAGCACATGGGTCTTCGGCACCGGCACACCGTCCGCCACTACACTCATGACCAGCTCCGGCTTGATGCCGAGGGCCGTGAACATGTCGAGCACGGTCGCATCGGGAGAGAACTCATAGACGAAATCCTCTCTCTGGCCGGGGAAGTACTCCCTCGCATGTCCGTGCACCTTCACCTTGACCTGCATCCTGAACCGATCTCCAATCATCTATCAATCACACGAACGACTGACCGCGGTTTCGACTGGCCGCGGTTTCAACCGGCCGCGGTTTCGACTGGCCGCGACTGCTGCCAGCCACAGCCGCGACCAGCTGTTACTGCTACTGATCACGGTTGCGATCTAGGCCCAGCTGCACAGCGAGCCGCACGGCAAATCGCACGGCAAATCGCACGGCAGACCGTGCAGTAAACCGTACAGCAAACCTCGCGACAGACCGGCAATGAGCCGCGCCCTCGCCTACTTGAGCAGGCCTTTTGCCTCCAGATCTCTGACACAGCCATCGAGCCCAAGCTTCTCCAGGGTTTCGCGGGTGGGCATTCCATTGGAATCCCAGCCTCGGAGGGCATAGTACTCGTCGAGCATGGCATCGAGCTTGTCTTTGGGGATGACTTTACCCTTGGCCGGCCCGGTAGGCACCTCTTCCTCATAGAACCTGGCTGGCGGGTAATCCCACGACCTGCCAAAGCCCGGAATCTCCAAGAACGCGCGAGTCCTCGTGAGGTTCCATACCCTATCTGCCGCCTGATAGAGCTCATCCACAGTTATTTTCCGCCCGGTCACTGCAGCGAACATCACCGGGTAGTGGTCGTATTCAAACCCGATTTCAACCCACTGAAGCCTGCAGGTTCCGAGCAAGTCGAAGGATGGACGGATTCTCTGAAGCTCAATCACCTTCTCCGCCTTGCCCTCGGTGATGTCCCGGCCCTTGGCCACGTCGTACGTGATGGCCCAGGCGCGGCTGTGGTGCGCACCGATGTCTGCGGTCATATAGGAAAGCATCATTGCCGGCGCCCACCGCGCCTCGTAACCAGTCCACTCAAGGCCTTTCACGTGTATCGCGAACTTCTCGGATCCCTGGCCTATCTTACGAGATGCCGCCTTGACGCCATCTGCCAGGAGATCGCCGATGCCCTTCCGGAACGCAATGAGATTGGCGAGATACTCGAACGACTCGATATCTCCCCACTTCACCGCTCTCCCGAGCTGCTCCTCTGTGAGCAGGCCCTTTTCCGCGCATTCCATGACGAACGCGATCACATTCCCGCCGGAAATGGTGTCGAGGCCGAGTTCGTCGCACACCCAGTTGGCGTAGGCGACTTCCTCGATCGTTTTGAGCATGCAGTTTCCGCCCACCAATGCGACGGTTTCGTACTCCGGCCCCTCCACATACACTTGCTTGTCGCCCACCTTGGTGAGGCAGTATTTCCCGCACGGAGTGGGGCAACAGAAACAGCCCTTGTCGGTAACTAGTATCCTGTCCTTCATGGCCTGCCCGCCGATGTCTTCATGTCCTTCGAAGTAAGTGGTCCAGAAGTTCTTGGTTGGGAATGCGCCAACCTCATTCACCCATGGAGTAACGCCTGGAGTTCCCAGGGGAGTCCACTCCTTGAAGCCAGGCTTCTCGAAGCAAGCGTGGAACATCTTCTTCCCCTGCTCATACACGCCATCCGGGTCGGATAGGGGCACGGAGTTGGAGCCCCGCACGCACACTGCCTTGACTCTCTTCGATCCTAGCACGGCGCCTATCCCACACCGCGCGGCCTGCCTTCCAAAATCGTGGGACACACAGGCGAAGCCGACCTTGTTCTCGCCAGCGGGACCGATGATGGCGATCTGGAAGTCCTCGCCGAGATCGTCCTTGAGCATTTTCTCTGCAGCGAAAGAACCCTTGCCCCAGTATTTGGAGCCATCGCGCACTTCAGCCTTGCCGTTGTCGATTACTACTATCGAAGGGCGATCCGCCATGCCTTCGATGACGATCGCGTCATATCCAGCGTACTTCACCTCAGCTGAGAAGTGCCCGCCCATGTTTGCATCGCCGAGTATGCCAGTAGCAGGGGACTTCGCGCCGAATTGGACCTTTCCGCTTGCAGGCATGAACACGCCGGAGAGAGGGCCAGGGGCTATGACGACCTTGTTCTCCGGCCCTAGCGGGTCCGCTCCCACCGGAACCTCATCATAGAGGATCTTGTGGACGAACCCACGTCCGCCTATGTAATCGTTGGCCATCCCGGGGTCGGTCGGCTGCGTGCTCGATGTGCGATTTGTGAGATTCACCCTGAGGATCTTGCCCATGTAGCCCCCTTGCACTCTACCTTCCCCCTTCCCCGGAATCGGCGTCATATATCGCTCCTCGTGGGCACATCTCAACACATGCGCCGCACAGTATGCACTTGGACGGGACGGCCTCGCCCTCACTGGCGACCATCACTCCGTAAGGGCACTCATCAACGCAGGTCATGCATCCGATACACGTTTCCGAATCGATACGGTATACCCCGTCCACGAGGGCAATGGCCTCAACTGGACAGACTTCGGCGCATCGTCCGCACTGAGTGCAGTACTTAACCTCGTACTTTCCAGGCGCGGGGAAATGGGGCACGATCTTGAGAAGCCCCTTCTTCGGGTTGTTCTCTCGAAGTACTTCAAGAGAGCACGCAACCTGGCACACTCTGCACCCAGAGCACAGATCGTGTTTGGCCGCAAGCCTCATATGGCGACGCCTCCTTCCGACTGCGCATCCGTGAGTTATTACGACAGAAGCGACGCAATACCTTCATGTTCCATGCGCGCACCCGGAGTGGAGGCCGAGCATGCATGCGACACTAGCTCATCAGAGAAGCCCCGCCTCCTTGGCTGCGTCAGCAAGAATCCGCGCCGATTCCACGAACCCTGCCTGCTCCGAAGGCGCCAGTGGTATCTCAAGCTGCCTATCCACGCCTCCCCTATTGATCACGGCCGGTATGGAGAGGCACACATCATGAACACCACAGTACCCGTCTATCAGGCACGAGACTGTCATCACCGCATTCTCGTCTCTGAGAATCGCCCGAGTTATAGCGGTCATTGCGAGGGCGACGGCGTAGTAGGTGGCGCCCTTCCGCTGGATGATGGCGTAAGCTGCCCCTCGCACCTGCTCGAAGATGGCGTCTCTCACCTCCCGCCCACACCCCTTGCCGCACACTGGACAGTATTGATCTAGGTTGAGGCCCACTATGTTGGCTGTGCTCCACACAGGCACCTCCGAATCCCCGTGCTCCCCCACTATATAGGCGTGCACATTGGCCGGAGCGACGCCGCAATGGACACTGAGCAGGTGACGAAATCTCGCGCTATCCAGGAGGGTCCCCGAGCCCACCACTCTTGCAGCGGGAAATCCGGAGAGCTTCATTGCAGCATAGGTCATGATGTCAACAGGATTAGTAACTACCAAAAGCACTGCGTCAGGGCTCCACCTGGCCACCTCAGGCGCCACAGAGCGAAATACACTCAAATTCCGTTTCACGAGAGCCAGGCGCGGCTCACCCGGCTGCTGCGCGACTCCGGCCGTTAGCACGACGAGGTCGGAATGAGCTGTTGCCTCCCATCCGCCGCTCGCCACGACCACAGGGGGAACGAACGATTCCCCGTGGGAGAGGTCCATCGCCTCGCCCTCCGCTCTCCCTTCCCTCGCGTCAACCAGGACAATCTCCGAGGCAAGGCCGCTTATCATCAGCGTGTATGCGAATGTTGATCCAACAAGGCCAGTGCCCACCACTGATACCTTGGTGCGACGCCTTCCAGAAGCGCGATAGCGCATGCGCTACTCCTCCCATCCAGCCCTATGCGTAGTCTTCGTAGTATGCGCAGCATGAACTGAAGAAAGGATGTCGATTGCGAGGCGTAAACCGGGCAGAGACACGAAAACCAGGCAGAGACACGAAAAAACGCCCGCCCGGGAACGCATTCCCGAGCAGGCGCTTCATAGCGCTGGCCAACAGCATTCCAGCAGCATTTTTGCAGCACCCGAAAGCACCTTGAAGACACTCTGAAGGCTCCTGCGGTCGCTCTGCCAGCCGGTCCGTTCAAGCCCAGCCGAACTTCGACCCGATCCGGCCTATTTGCCTCCGCCCCCAGTGTCCAGCTTCGCCAGGTATACATCCGGCGCCACCACGTTGGCCCCTTTCTGACGAAGCTCCACGGTGATCTGGACTTTCCCGTAGTTCTCCTTGGAGAACTGAACGGTGTACTTGTCGCGCCTCAGCGGCGGGCTGAACCACAGCCCTTCAAGGCTAGTAGGGCAGTCAGCCGTGTATTTTGGATCCGATGCAGACGTAATCGTAACCTGAACACCGGGAATGGCGACTCTGTCAGACCCGGATAGCTCATATACCGCACCGCTCACACTCGCCGATCCGAGGAAGTAGAGTGTGCACCCTCCGGCCAGAAGGCATAGAGAGAGCACGGAAACTGCCAACAGCACACGCTTCATGCGCGCACCCCCGTTCCTCACGAAATCATAACGCATATGGGCATTTTCGACAGATACCGCTGAGTCTCCTGCATCGAGCGTAAGGCTATGCCGCAGCTGAGCGACCAATGGGCCACGAAACACGCGACAAGTGCCCGGGGGCGTATCCATCGCTAGCCTGGAGCGTATCTGGCGCATGTCTGGCTGGGCGCTCCGTCAGGCGAGCGATTCCGGCAGTAGCTCAGGCCAGCTTCTCAAACTCAGCCGTGAAATGCCTGAGCACCGGCGCCTGATAGGTGATCCTGAGCCCCTTGACCAAGTCACGCCGGGCGAGTATGCCCTCAAACGCGGCCGCGACGCGCTGCATATGCCTATCGGTGTAGACTCTCCTTGGCACGGCCAGCCTCACGAGCTCTAGCTGCGGGTATATTGGCTCTCCAGTGTTTGGGTCGGTCCGCCCGAACGCGCATGTTCCCAGTTCCACCCCGCGAATCCCGCCCTCGATGTAGAGCTCCACAGTGAGGGCCTGCGCCGGGAACTCCGCCTGCGGGATGTGGGGCAGGACCTCCTTGGCATCCACATACACCCCATGCCCTCCTGGCGGGGTTATGACCGGGACTCCCGCATCAATCAGCAGCTCAGCAAGGTAGGCGACTTGCCCGGTTCTATCCTCGAGGTAGTCTTCATTAAGGACCTCTGAAAGCCCCGCTGCCAGAGCCTCCATATCGCGCCCGGCAAGCCCTCCGTAGGTGGCGAACCCCTCGAACGGTATGACCCACTGCAGAGCGCGCCTGTATAGATCGCGATCCCGAAACGCAAGGAATCCGCCCATGTTCACAAGGCCGTCTTTCTTTGCGCTCATCATGCACCCATCACCGTATGAGAACATCTCCCGTGCTATCTCGATGATGCTCTTGTCGGCATAGCCAGGTTCGCGGGTCTTGATGAAGTAGGCATTTTCCGCGAAGCGGGCGCAATCGAAGATCATCAGCACTCCGTGCCTGTGGGCAATGGCGCTCGCGGACCTGATGTTATCCATCGACACCGGCTGCCCGCCATTGCTGTTGCATGTGATTGTCATGATAACGAATGGCACGACGCTTCCGCTGTGAACTGCGAGTTCGCGATCCAGGGCGTCGAGGTCGATGTTTCCCTTGAAAGGCTCATCGCTCTCGATTACGTAACCCTCAGGCCTCAGGAGGTTCACCGGCTCCGCGCCTCGGAGGAGGATGTGACCTTCAGTGGTATCGAAATGCATGTTCCCGAGCACTCGCTGCCCTGCCTTCACAAGCGTCGTCATGAGCACATGCTCGGCCCCTCGGCCCTGATGGGTCGGGGCCACAAACTCGTATCCTGTGATGCTGCGCACCGCATCTCGGAGCTTGAAGAAGCTCTTGCTGCCGGCGTACGCCTCATCGCCAAGCATCATCGCAGCCCACTGCGAATCGCTCATGGCCGATGTGCCGGAATCAGTGAGGAGATCGATGTACACGTCCTCCGATCTGAGGTTGAACACATTGTAGCCCGCCTCAAGGATGCTCTGGACCCTCTCTTCCCTCGTGGTCATCTTGATGGGCTCGACCATCTTGATCCGGTACGGCTCTGCGTAAGAGTCTCTAGACCTCAACACAATGCCCCCCTGTTCATCCGCATATCGGGCGCCGGCGGACCACGCCCCGCCCGCCCTGGGCGGCGCCGGTCTCTCCGGTGATTCCGAGTTCTCGCGGCCACCGTCAGATGTTTACTTCGGTCTCACTCGGGGCAGTCCCTGCATCGGGCTGACCGCCCGCACGAGTCTGCGCATTCTTTCTTTCCTTTTCCCGAAGCCTTCGGCAAATGAGTATGTACTGCTGGCAGAGGGTTATGAGCATCCTAACGTACGGGCCTGATTCATCGATCTCTCTGAGTGGGAGAAGGTCGCCAATCTTCTCGCGCATTCCCTCAATCGTGAGGTCTGCCTCGGTTATCACGATGAGGGTCACGTTGTTCTTCACGCTCAGGCTGACCTTAATGTGGTCTCTGATCTGCTGCTCTCGCAGGGCATCTTCCTTTGGGAACATCGAGGTTGTCTCGTAGTGCTGGCGGCCATTGAACTCGAACGCCACCTTTGGCTCCAAGTACTGCCGATCATATTCGAGCGGACGATTGGTGTGGATGCTATCAAGGTGAGCAGGACGAGCGTTTTCAATGAACTCGCAGTCCGCAACCAACAGATCCAGAATGGACTTCATCAGGAATTCGCCGACGCGGGGCGTCACCTCACGCTCGGCCTTGAGCCGGGCCGCCATCATCGACTGGACATGATGGGGAATGGCGGCAACTGCGGTCTTCCGACCGGATTTCGTGCGCGTAGTGATCCACCCTGCTTTGGCAAGCGATAGGCATTCGCTGCGCACCTTGCTTCTTCTGATGCCCGAGATCCGACTGAGCTCGCTAATGGAGCCTGGTTTCTTGGCGGATATGATCTGGTACAGATGATTCGCGTCTCGGCTGATTATGGTGTCATCAAGCAGCTGATCCATCACGAAGAGCTTGAGTTTTCCTGCAATTGGCATTGATGACGCCTCCACTCATATTGTCTCCCATATTATGCCATACAGTGCTGCAAAGTGCAATCCCTTGGGAGTGGGAGAAGTTGGGGAGACGGCAGGAATGAGATGCATACCAGTCCAATCCCTTGGGTGGAGACAATCGAAACGGGGGGTATGCCAAGCAAGCTGGTTCAGAATTGCCCAGCTGTGTGATCAACATGGACGAAAATGCCCCAGCTTGCCGCAGAAAGAGGGTGCCGTACCGACCCACGCCATCGCAGGACAGATCATCTGGGTCAGAATCAACCCACCTGAGGGCGCCGCCTGGTCCGCATCAGCCTATCCGAGGACCACACCTGATCAGTATCCGCCCACCTGAAGACTTCTTCAGCTCCTTGCTACGCCCACGATACCCGCCAGAGTATAGCCCAAGACTCCAAATGCCATCGATGTGGGCATAATCCGTCCAGGTTTCGCTAAGGCCTGAGCGCAAACCGTCCAGTTTCCACCAAGACCTGGGCGCAAACCGTCCAGTTCGTCATACTCGCTCGCCGTTCGGGGCTTTCACCCCTTAGCCAACGATCATGCCGGGCGCACCCAACACGAGGCGAGGCGGGCACAATGCCCGCCTCGCCTCTGCACGCGCTGCTAGATCTCAGTCATACGCCTCTAGGGCTTGCTTTCTCACCAGCCAGTGTAGGTTCCGAACCCAAATCCTCCTGCGGACATGCCAGCCATTCCGGCGCTGGAAGCTCTGGCCCTGTATTCGCATCTGCCGAACTTGATAGTCATGGACTCCATTTTCCAGCCAGCCGTGGTCTTGACCATGCCGACACTGATGAATCCGCTGTCGGACCGCCATTCGGGGATGCTAGTTGTCTTCTCGTACACCTCGAAGGATCCCGTCGCCTCCGCCGTCGACCCGACGATGGTCGCCACTGCCCATCCGTTGATACTATCCATGACGCCAGGCACATCCATGGCAGCGGCAGAGCCGTCGATATCCAGCCTGATGACATAGCCCTTGGTCATCCGAAGCAGGGCCTGTTCATCTATGTCAATGCTGATCTCGCTACGAAGCCGGGCAAGGTCCTTTGTCTCAGTGCTCATTCCTTCCTTAATCGTAAGCCTGAAGCCAGCGGCCATGACGCCGTCTCCTGCCATGGCATCCATCTCGTATGCTTCCACCCCACGCACCCAGCTGTTGAGGGCGGCCATCACTTGCACTCTCTCCTGCGCCCCATCTATTGGCGTCTGGAGCGTACACCCGGAAAGCAGGGCGGTCATAAGTGAAAGCAAAACCAGGGCCCAGGTTCTCTTTGCCATTCCAGCTCCCACCTTTGCAGGCATTGTCAGATGCCCCCACAGCGCTCACTCAAGCGTGCGCACGCCCGTGAAAGTTGCCGGGATCCGGTGCGTCGACCGCTACAGGTGGATCCGACCGAATCCAAACCCGGTGCGCCCCGGGACGATAATGTAGGTTCTTCTTGCGGTCTCACCACCCACGCTCACCACGAGAGTCAAGGTCGGGCCACCCGCAAACACCGTTTCATCGATCAGGACACATCGCCTCGTCCGGCCCATCGTCACCACGTGCGCGGCGTCAAGCTCGACGGCGTTGACCGTCACACTGATCCTGGCGTCTACAAGGCCGATTACCTCGATCTCTATCGTGGATACCTCGTTGATCCTGTATGATCCTTCCGGCGGCGAGAGCACGCGCACCGCAAGCCCAACGACGGTTACGTCCGGGAAGACGGCGTCTGGTCCGATGGCGCCCGCCCGGTCTTCGGCTCTGACTCTGAGAATGTGATCGCCGGCATCTACCGTTCTCACAAGCGCGGCATCTGTCGTCCAGGTTCTGCTCGCCCAGTCGTCGAAGGTGAACCAGTATCCCTTCACGCCGGTCCCAACGTCCGTTGCAGACCACTCCCACGTAACAGTGGAGCTGTTCGTCATGACGACGGACGCGGGCGACACCACTGTGACCTCAGGACCGATCGTATCGACCACGACGTATCCAGGTTGGGATTTCCCGCTCTCATTGCCGGGTTTGTCTACCGCAGCGATTCGAATGTAGTGAGAGCCCTCGGAAAGATCAAAACTGGGAGTCCATGCTGCTGCCGACTGGGTCACGCCCAAAGCGACAGCCGCACCGTCGAGGAACACCCGGTACCCGGCAGCGCCATCAACCTCTTCCCAGTCCCACGTCGGCCTGGGATTGCAGGTTGACGTTGTCGTAGTGGGCGTTCCGGGCACTGCGGGAGGGGTTGTATCGACGGCAAACCGGCAACTGGGATCGGCGATGCTCACCCATCCCGACGTGTTGCCGGCAACGTCCCTCGCGCGTATGCGCACCTCATACTCCCCGTCCGCCAGCGGGGTCGTCTTCCATGCAATAGTGCCGCTTAACGGCACATCGGCGGGCGCAGGAGGCGGAGCGTCGTCAACGTCCTCGTCGTCGATGTCGATGAACGTGTTCACCACGTCCCAGGAAGGGCTTCCGAACCGCCTGATCTTCACCTCGTACCCATCAACACCGGATTGGGCTTGGCCCGGGCGCTGATCAGTGGAATGCGTCCAGACCAACGTGGGCATTGTGCTGGCAATGCGCCTGCCTGTGCCCAACCCGGCGACATCCGGCGCTCCAGGATCGCTTGGGGCGTCGCCATCGAATGTGAAGGGCGGATCAAACCATGCGGAACCGTTCTCCACCATATCCCATGCCCTTATCCAGGCGCCATAGGACACGCCTGACCGAAACGGGAGTTCGTTGCCGACTGTGCACCAGTCACTGCCCGTTCCAGTGGGCATCACAGGCCACCGACTGCCGCCCGAAGGCGCCTCCCATAACTTGGACCCGGTCGGAATCGTGTCGCCCGGGCTCTTCGTCCACACCTGAAGCTCATACCCATGAAGCCCGGACCCGGACACTCCGTCTGTGCTGCTCGGATCTGTTGAAGCATCCCACGAAACAAGAGGTGCGCGGCTATTCGTGAACCGGGCTCCATTGGCGGTGTTGATGTTTCCAACAGCTGCTTCGCCAAAAGCAGAAGGAGGAGAGCTGTCGACCACAAAGACCAGACGGCCGCTGCTCGTGCTGCTTATCGAGGCCTCATTGCCTGCGTCATCCACCGCTTCAACCTTCACGTAGTAATCGCCATCGGGCATTACAGCATTAGGCCACCATTCCGCAGCCCACTCACCGCTGTTTGCGGTGGGTCTGAGCCCGAACGCAGTATCGCCAACAACTTCGCTTTGCATGCCGCTGTCCGCGTACACGCGGACCCTAAAATGCCCCCGAAGTGGGTCCGTTGCGTCGTTGAGCCCGGACCCTCCAGGGTTGTCGATCACAGTCACTTTGACCTTAGGCTGTGTTGCTGCTGTGTAGACGACTCCACCGTTCTCATACACAGGGCCCTCGATCTGCCAGCTACGGAGCCCGGGGGCTACGGTGTCGAGCAGGAACCCCCAGCTCGAGGGGATCGCAGGGTATGCTGACGTGTTGCCGATCCTGTCCTGAGCGCTTACACTCAGGACGTATGCGCCATCAGCCGATATCGGCCTGTCGGGTACGAAGGTCGACTTCGATGACGCATCATCCCATGTAGGTTGGCCGATCACCGCAACACCAGCCGGCCCTGTCATGGTCCAGATAACGCTGTTGGGCGCCAATCTCGCGCCTGAGTCGCTGATTATGATGCTAGGCGCAATGCTAGTGTTGTTCGTCTCAAGGCCGCTCACGGGCTTAGGGTCGGAGAACACCGGTCCATGCCTGTCGACGTTGAACCGGAACGTCTTCTCGTCCGATGTGTTAGGCTTCGAATCTGACACTCCGACTCGCAGCCAGTGGGCGCCCTCGGATGGATTAGCTACCGTGATTCTGATCCTTCCTCCCGTGTAGCTAGAGCTGATCGCACCGCCGCCCAGATCAGACGCGACTGTGATCGAAGCCGAGTTAATGCCGCTGCTAGGGGCAGCATCCCGCACACCCACGCTGACCACGCAGTTGGCATCTGATAACCAACAGTTATCGAGCGGGTCCCACGTCATCTCATCGATGACGGGCTTGACTGTATCGTCAACGACAAAATCAACCGCTTCCGAAGCGTCATTGCCCGATCTGTCGGAAGCGACCAGCCGCAGCGTGTGAGGACCGTAGGCCAGGTCGTCGAGCACAATGGTGGCTGTGCCTGTCGTTTGGTTGTAGCTCCTCGACGTAATTGTGCCGCCCCCCGAAAGGCTTGGCGCTATCGCGCTTACGCCCGCGGTAGGGTCAGCTATCTGAACAGTAAACACCTGGTGAGTCCGGTTCGGCAGCGTTGTTCCAGAGACCGGAGTCCATCCGCTGATCACGGGGGCAGTCTTGTCCATGCAGACTGCTCTGACCTGTACTGCATCCGTAGATGGCGAGCCCGGGGGGCCAAGCCGTGCACTTGCATGCGCATCCATCCAGCCCTCTGCCGCCCCGCTGATGTCCACTACTGACGTGAACGTGACATGCCCGGATGCGCCGACGGTCTGCGGGCCCGCGGTCGCGATCGGCGAACTGCCTACAGATGAGTCGAGGTAGACGACATCCCCGGGGTTCGCTGCAACAGTGACGGCCATGGCAGCCGTCGTTGTTCCCGCCTTCGCATACTGTGGCGCCCCGGTTGTGGGAGAGTCAATCTGGACACTCGCTATGCTAGCCACGGCATAGCCCGCACCGGCCAAGGACGCTGCAAACAGCGCCACAGTGATCGCCGCAGCCAGTCTGCGCCAGGATGGTTTCATTGGCCCGTCTCCCCTCACGTGGATTGACAACCACGATTACGCACCTTGAACCGAACCCTATCGTGCGTCGGTTGATCGACTTGGAGGGCTCAGTCGGCAGATGTCCGTTCATTACAGGAAATACTGGAGATATACGCCACATCTCAGCCAAATGCTTTGATATGCTCGGAATTATCCGGGAATGGTGGATCAGGCAGCCAATCGACAATCTCCCAAATTGCCTGCTAAACCCGCAGCTGAATTCTCCATCGTCCGCAAATCTCATCTGGAAAGCCCGCATCCCCGCCGGCTGCCATGCGCAATATAGGCAAAGGCGGGCACGACACCCGCGCCCGCCTTTGCTGTGATTCGCATGTTTTGGCAGCTCTGGAGCCCGGCCTCAGGAAGTCCCCGCTTCCCCTACCGGCCCTCAGCTACCAGCCAGTGTAGGTTCCGAACCCGAATCCAGTGGGCTCAGAAGATCCGGTTCCGTCCAGGCCAATTGAGGCATGTGGGTAGTTCCCGGACCCGTACTTCAGCAGCATGGATTCCATCTTCCAGGCGTTCGGAAGCCTGATCAGGTTGATCTTGATGGATCCGCTGTCGGAGCGCCAGTACGGAGCGTAAGGGCCGCCGACGGTTCCATTATACGTCTCGTACACCTCGAAGAATCCAGTGACCTCCGCCTTCCGCGCGTCAATGGACACGATGGTCCAGGCGTTCACGATGTCGTCCACTTCGTGCTTATCCACACCGCCATCTACTGCTCCGTCGATATCGAGACGGATCTTGTACCCTCTATCCCTTCGGAAAAATGCCTGGTTCAGTTCATCTTCCTTCAGTTCCTCTAGGAGTCTCCCCAGAGTCTTGCATGTTCCCCCTATGTTGAGCCTGAATGCTGGAGCCATGATGCCCGTTCCTGCCATGGCATTGACATCGTACTCTTCGACTCCAGCCACCCAGCCGTTAAGAGCGGTTATCACAGCTTGCCTCTCCAGCGCTTCGTTGAACGGCGGCTGGACCACGCACCCAGCGAGGACCACCGTCATCAGAATGAGCGCTGCGAGGTATGCTGACCTCTTGGCCATTCTGGCTTACCCTCCTTTGCGGGCCTGCCCGCGCTGTCTTCCCAGGGCCGAGCGAAGGCGCACGCGCCCCCGCCCGGCTTGCCGTCGTTCAGCTAGTTACCAGGGGCGCAGGCGGCCGAATCCGAAGCCACTGCGCTCTGAGAGCACTTGGTAGTCGAAGGATCTCGTGATCTCGCCGATCTTGACCGTAATCGTCATCGGGCCGGGCTCCATCACCGCATCGTCAAGCAGGATGTAGAACTTGGCGATGGCTGGCGTGTTGGTGATCGTCACGATGCGCCAGTCGTGCTCAAGCGGTTCGGCGCCCATGAGCACCTCAACAGGCGCATCATATAGGCCCACGACGCTGAAGGCTATCGTGGACACCTCGTTGATGGGATGCTCGCCAGGCGCTGGCATCGCATCGTAGATCATCACGTTCACGAGGTTGACTGAAGGCGCCACGGTTTCGGCGCTCTCGTTTCCGATTCCGTCTACGCCCTTGACCACCAGGACATTGTCTGCAAGCCGGAGCGACTTGCATGTGTAGCTGGATTCGGTCGTCCACGACCACGCTCCGCCGTTCAGCCTCACCCAGTAACCCTGGACTCCTGCGCCATCGTCAGTCCCCGACCACTTCCACGTGAACGTGGCTATGTTAGTGCTAACTTGCTGTGTCGGAGTCGTCACCGAGACGGACGGGCCGGTGCGGTCAACCGTTGTGGAGACCTCTTCAGACCACTCAGAGACATTGCCCAATGCATCGTAGGCTCTGACCCGCCCTCTGACGGACCGTCCATCTCCGACCTCCGAGATGTCCACAGTCTTGCTCTGAACCGCGATTCGCTCAGGCTCAGTCCAGTTCGCTTCACCGACGGTGCTGCAGGTGAAATCGTATCCCACTACATCGCCTACTGAGGACCAAGAGAATGTCACTCTGTTCTCGCTGGTGTGCGTCGGCAGCGGCGACATCTCCGGGACTGGGGGCGCGGTTCGGTCGACCAGCACACTGCCTGCAGCCGACCTGGCAGACTCGTTGCCCAGAGTATCAATGGCCGTGATCTGCAAGTAGTGAGTGCCTTCAGTCAGGTTGGTTGACTGGTAACTCAGATCCGTGACGAAGCCCTTGTCGGACTTATCCTCGTACACGCGGTACTTCGCCGCGCCATCCACCGCAGTCCATGCCCAGATCGTCCTGAGTGCATTGGTGGGACTTGCAGTTGTTGGGACGTCTGGAACCGCAGGCGCTGTCGTATCCACTGTGAAGGTCAGCGAACCGGAGTATGTGCTCCAGTTGCCCAGGCCGTCGCCTGCTTTCACCCTCACAGTGTGCACGCCGTCGGCCAGGCCCTCGGTGAACTCGTAGGATGTCCCGGTCGTGCTCATCCAGCCTTGTCCGTCGATCTCAACCGTGTACCCTACGGCATCGACCACGGAGTTCCACTTCACCTTGGGCGTGCCGTCGGTGGTATACAGAATCCCGTCGATGAGCGTGCCGGCAGGCTCAGTGAGATCCAAGCCGGCGGGCGATGCAGGCGCCACCGTGTCGACAAACACGGAGCCAGCGACGGACCAGTTGCCTGCGTTTCCTAGGGCATCTGTGGCCCTGACCCGCAGGTATCTGGTGACGCCGTTGCCAGTGAACTCCGTGACGTATGTGGCAGCGTTGCCTACGTCTATGAGGTCGCCCCAGGTCTCGCCATCCGCGGATATCTGCATCTGGAACGTTTTCGCATCCTCGACATAGTCCCACTGCCAGTGCTGCGTGGGTTTGATCGTCGGATTCTCGTCGGCCTTCGGCGCATGAGGCGCCACAGGACCGGTGAGGTCGATCACCACATGGCCAGTGGCGGAGACGTCGCTCTCGTTTCCTAGCGCGTCGATAGCCGTCACCTGCAGGTGGTGCGCACCTTCAGCAAGTCCGACCGTGGTGTAGGTCGGCACTTCCACGTTGGCGATGAAGCCGTCGTCAAGGTATACGTTGTAGCTCACCGCGTCCGCCCCGGAAGAAACCCACACCCATACAGGCGAGGTGTTTCTCGTCGGGCTTGCCGTGGTCGGGATGCCCGGTATCGCGGGAGGCGTCGTGTCGATGGTCACAGCCGCGAACGCGACCTCC
>JAYFQW010000050.1 GCA_034926675.1 Clostridia bacterium
TTCGTCGGGCGGCGCGGGCCGCAGCCCTGGAGCCCTATGTGTGGCTCCCGGCTGCAGCCCGCGCCCCTGCCTAAGCCAGGTTCATTCCTCTTCCGCGAGAAGGATTTCCTGGAGCCGTTCCAGGCCCGAGAGTGGCGGATACAGTGATCACGAGGAAACCAGTCACTGTGATCGTCACTGCTGGGGTGGACAAAGGGATGGAATTGATGATCCGAATGCGTCTGGCTCGGGTTGTCCGCGAAGGTGGGCAGATTCGGCCCAGGTTTCCCGACGAGATGGGCGATTTTTCACCAGGTTGGACGACTCCGACGCTGGATTGAGCGGAAGGGGGGGTATGCGTCGGCCAAAACCGGCTGAAGGAGGCCACAATATGCCAGAAAATAGGAGAAAAGAGACGTTTCGGAGCTCTGACGAGGCGCCTTGAAGCGAAAGATCCCTCGAAAGCCGCATCATTGGGCTCAACCTGGGTCAGAAGCGCCCATCTTCGGCGAGGACCTGGTCGTTTTATGGCCAGGCAGGGCCGAAAGACCCCCAGAAGGTATGCACCGTACGCGAATTGGAGAGGGTGCGAGGAGTCTTGTCGAACCCGTTGCACCAGAAGGAATCACGAGCCTGACAACCTGGATTGGGACAAGTGTGCAACGTTGGGAATAGGTTTTGCCTGCCTCGCGCACAATACTCGCGGATGGTGATGCTGGGCTCAAACAGGATGACCATCTGGGTAGGAGAGGCGCGGGGGCGTGAAGCGCGTAACTCGCGTCTTTTCCTTTTGCGCGCTCCTTCTGGACCAGACTATCGTGAAGATCAGTCCGCTCGCTATTCTGCCCTGCACATACGGGGAAGAATCGTGCAATCTGACGATATTCGCTGATTTCTGGATGCAGCAACTCGCTGCTCTACACCTGTATGGCCGGGCAGCGGTCTTAGTAGTGATCTCCATGACGTACTCTTTGCACTTGTAGAACGCCGAATTGCGCTTAGGGTTCTGGGTCAAGATCCCGGCGTCGACCCAATCTCCCTCTGACAAGGCCTTATCTTTGACCTCCTGCTCCTGTCTGAATGTTGCGGGCAATCTTGAGATGAACCTGATGCCCTTGTCGGCAATGACATCGAGGTTAGCCTTCGTCACTACAGCCGAATCGGCTACATACACCAGTTCGGTCAGATTGTCGGTGAATTGACCTACCAGGTCCTCGATCACTCGCCCGTTCCAGACCTTATCCGACTCATTGCCGTCCATGGCTTCGCCCATCAGTGGTATGCCTTCGCCGTTAACCACCAGGCCGTAGTTGAACTGCTTAAGGTCAGGCCTGTGGTTTCGGCTGTATCCATACGTAACGTACAGTGCTTCGCCCTCAGGAGAGCTGGCTTCAAACAGAATGGGAACGTCTTGCAGATCGTAGAACTCATCCACCCGGTAAAGCGCGGTGCGCCCCATTAAGATGTTGATGAGCATAGCAAGAACATGCGCGCCGGGCGAATGCTTGCATTGTTTCGGATCCCATTTCACCAGGTTATCGATGGTTTCAACTATCTCAAGCTCCCTGATGACCTGACCGATCATGGCGCCTGCTCCCGCCGAGAAAGCCCTTGGTGACATCATCCTCGCCTCTTACGTTGAGCATACAACAATCACGCCAAGAGTACAAGGAAGCAATTTCCATTTACAGGCCTGCCAATCGGCTGAAAAAACCTTCAACCCTGTGCCGTCAGGGTGCTGAATATGGGTCATTACAGCAGTGCCTCCAAATATCGATTCAGGATTTTCTCCACATGGAATTCCTGTGCATACTGCATCAGCAGGCGCAGATTCTTTTCTTTTCGTTTGGCATACTGCTTCAGGGCGTCCTGGAAGGTCTGCATCTCAATATTGCTCCGGCTGCGGATAATATCACAGACGGTACGCTCCGGGTTATACGCACGAACCGTATGTCCGAATGGTGTTTGCATCTTTGCCATACCGATCCCGTAAAACTCTTTTTTGACTGTATAGACCTTAATTCCGTCCGCCTTCAGCTTTGACGGATTGTATCCTGTCTTGACGGTAATGGAATACTGTGTCGGCTCCCGGTCAGTCAGATCGTGAAGAAATAGAGCTGTTTCATGGGAGAATAGAGCTTGCTTGCAGCGCAGGCTAAGCAGATACATTGTATCCGTCCATGCGTCTGGTGAAGCATAGACACCGTGAGAAACCTGTTCTAGGTCACGATCTTTGATGAATTTATAAAAAGCCGGTTTTGAAATACCGGCGGCAACAGCTTCCGCCGTCTGAACGATTCCGTGATTCGCGGAAACCAATTGTTCAAGTCGTTCGTATTGCGTCATGGCGATCATTCCCTTCGTGCTAATATGATAATCAATATTAGCACGAAAGTAAACAGCTTTGAAAAACCCAATTCTGTCGTCTAGCTATATGTGCTGTCCTGAATGAAAAACTTCAACTCCTGGAGCTTGCCCAGCAGCCAGGCCGCCGCCATCGGAGCCCCGAAAGGGCTGACCAGCCAGGCGATAACGAGAAGCATGATACCGTTGGTCGTCATACCCGTGAACAGATTGAACAGGGCAATGATGCCCAAAACGGTTCCGGCAAGATCGAAAACAAATGCTGAAACATTGAGCA
The DNA here is from genome assembly GCA_034926675.1 of Clostridia bacterium. Lineage (NCBI taxonomy): Bacteria > Bacillati > Bacillota > Clostridia > Clostridia bacterium. The sequence continues at coordinate 2,621 of JAYFQW010000050.1, forward strand.
AGAAGGCAAAGAACCATACAACGATTGCTCTCCTGCAGGAATGCGGGTCGCTGGGTCTGGACTATGACAACTGGCTTGGCTACGAGATTCTTTGCGCATTGAAGGAAATCCATGATCTCAAGAGCACGAATCCTCAAAGGTGGTGGGCGCCATTCTATCTGCAGCAGGGTTGGGGGATGATATCTCTCGGCTTGGAGTTCGTTGAGCAGTTCCCTGGCACGAGTGTGATCTTGTCTCCACGCTGCTACACACCTAGGCAGGTCCAAAGGTACGCCCGCGAGATTCCCGGGCAGGAGGGAGAGTGCTGCTTGACCCTCAGTTCTATAACCCCTGCACTTCTCACCAGCGGATCCTGGCATACCCATATTGGACGACGAATGCGGAGAGTCTCTCTGCGAAGGATCTTGCCCAGGATTGCGTTGAAGACCTAACGAATGCACTGGCATTGGCTTATCGTCGCCATCGCGGCTGACAGAGCACATGATCTGGCTGCTGATCAAGCTTGACCACGGAGGATGCGCAGGCCAGCTTGCTGGCCAGAGTTCGCGGAAAGGGAGTAGAGTTGCCATGACTCAGGGAGACTACGAGGTCATCGACGAGGGCAGGATCCGCATGACTTCTGCAACGCTGCCGAGCGCATCTTCAAAGCGATCGCGAGCGGCATCGACGGCTCGGCGCCGAGTCACGCGGATTGGCGCCGGTCTCTCCTAATGCAGATGTCGCTTTCGCTTCACACTCGAATGAGCGCTGCTCGCTGCTTGCCCAAGCTGCTGGATTGCTCACGAACACCTCTCAGATGCTCCGCCGCCTGCCGCGTTGCCCGCCCTGTCCGTCGCATTGGCCGCATTCGCTCCCGCCATTAGCAACCCCAACTCCTCCAACGACACGCTGTCGGCCTCCGTCACTGCGACTATCCTTCCTTCGTAGATCACTGCGATCCTGTCGGAGAGGTTCAGGATCTCGTCGAGCTCCTCAGATATGAGGAGGATGCCTCCGCCTGAGCTGCGCACGTCCAGGAGGCGGCGGTGGACGTACTCGGTGGCTGCGATGTCGAGGCCGCGGGTGGGATAGCACGCCAGCAGCACTGCGGGGTTCCGGGCGATGTCGCGGGCCAGGATCACCTTCTGGATGTTGCCGCCTGACAGGCTGCCCGCGCGCGTCTCCACGCTGGGGGTCCTGATATCGAAGGCCTCCACGGTCTTGCGCGACCAGTCGCGGATCACATCGTTTTGAAGGAAGATCCCTCGGGCGAACGGCTGCCTGTGGTGGTCTTTGAGAATCAGGTTCTCTTCCACCGAAAACGACTGCACGATCCCAAAACTGAGCCTGTCTTCAGGCACATAGCCCAGGCCGGCATCGATCATCGCTGCCGGCGAAGCGCCTGTCAGGTCTTTGCCGCGCAGGCGCACGTTGCCGCGGCTCACCGGGCGCAGGCCGGACATGACCTCTGCCAGTTCCCTCTGGCCGTTGCCCGATACTCCGGCGAGCCCCAGGATCTCGCCCGCGCGAACCTCGAACGATAGGCCTTTGAGCGCCGGCAGACCATTGTCGGCGTCCGCCCACACTTGGTCCAGTTCCAGCACACTATGGCCGCTGGAGATCTCCCCGGTGCGCCTGGCGGCTTCGATCTTGCGCCCCACCATCATGGTGGCCAACGACTCCGGGCTGGCCTCCGAGGTCGGCGCGGTTCCAACTACCGCCCCCGCCCGGAGCACCGTCACGCGGTCGCTCACCGCCATGACTTCGTTCATTTTGTGGCTGATGAACACCAGCGACTTCCCGGCTTGGGCCATGCCGCGGAGCACGGTGATGAGTTCGCTGGCTTCCTGCGGGGTGAGCACCGCGGTGGGCTCGTCCAGGATCAAGAGCTCGGCGCCTCGGTAGAGCGCCTTGATGATCTCCACGCGCTGTTGCTCTCCCACCGCCAGCTGCCACACGGGCGTATCGGGCTTCACCCTGAAACCGTACTCGTCGCCAAGAGCCACTATGCGTCGTGACGCTGTGTCCAGGTCGAGAAGGGGACCCCGGCTGGAGGGCAGGCCGAGCACGACGTTCTCAGCCACGGTGAGGCTGGGGACTAACATGAAGTGCTGGTGTACCATGCCGATGCCCAGGGCGATGGCATCGCGCGGGGAGCTGATGACCACTGGCTTCCCGTTGACCAATATCTGCCCTGCGTCTGGTCGGTACAATCCGTAGAGCACTTTCATCAGTGTGGTCTTGCCCGCGCCGTTCTCGCCCAAGAGCGCCAGCACTTCGCCGGAGTTGATATCGAGGTCAACGCGGTCGTTGGCCCGGACCCCGGGAAAGGTCTTCGTTATCTGGCGCATCCTCACTTGCCGTATGCGGAGCCCCGATCTCGATTCCATGGACGTTGCCACCCTTCAGTCGCTCAGTCTACTTCTTCTTGGGCAGTTCCACCTTGAGCGCGCCGGAGATGATGCCCTGTTTGGCCTTTTCCACGAGATCAAGCACGTTCTTGGGGATCTTGCTCACGAGCTTGGGGTTGTAGCGTAGCTCGAGGGCGCCGTCTGAGAAGCTCAGTGTAAGGTGCTTCCCGCCCAGGATGCCCTGAGCACGATAGTCGATTATGGCTTTAACTACTTTCTCCCAGTGATATACCTGGGCCGCCAGCACGTGATCAGGGGCCAGGGAGGCCTGGTCCATATCGGTGGACATCCAGTAGACGCCGGACCTCTCCGCCACGGCTCGAGCGGCGCCCACCGCCTGCTGGGCTGATCCGGTCAGTATGTCGGCCTTGGCGTCCATGTGAACCTTGGCGAGCTCGCCGGCGCCCACAATGTCGCCGAAGGAGCCGGTATAGGCTATGCGCACTTTCACATTGGGGTTGGCCGCTGCCACGCCCTGCTGGAAGCCGTAGTTATACTTGATCGCGTCGCCCGACTCCACCGGGCCCACGATCCCAACAATGCCCGACTTGGACATGAGGGCTGCAATCATGCCCATGAGATACGCGCCTTCCTGAGCCTGAGGGTCGTAGGCGAAGATGTTGGGGGCAGCGGTGAACCCAGTCCCGTACGCGAACGTGGTTTTGGGGAAATCGGGGGCCAGTTCCATGAGCACGCTCTGATACTGGGCGCCATGGGCGATGATGATGTCGAATCCCTGGTCGGCGTACTGCCTGATGGCAGCGCCTGCGTCCACAGGATTGCCCATGCGCTCGCTTGTCACGAACTCCAGCTTGTCGGCGCCCAACTCCTTCTGCACCGCCTTGAGACCCTCGTACATCGACTGACTCCATGCCATGTCGTCGATGGTGCTCGCCATGAGCATGGCGACGCGGATCTTCTTGGCCGGCGCGCTGTAGATCGGCCCCGAGCCGGCAGCAATGAGCATCGCGAACGCCAGAATTACCACGATAACCACGCGATATTTCCTCACAATAGACACCTCCTGCTGTACTTGTGCGCTGGCCATCCTGGCCGGCGAGGATACCGGATGATCCACCCTATGATGTGCCTGCGGTTAGCCCGCTTCTCTTCGGAACGGCTTGCCTAGGGCTGTCGGGGCCCAGACGCGCCTTACCGCCACTGCCAGGGCTGCAATGGTCATGACGTAGGGCATTATCACCGCGAACTCGTACGGGAAGCTGATGCCCAGCACCTGAACCCACAGTTGAAGTGCGTTCATCATGCTGAACAGGAGTGACCCGAGGAGAATGCCCATAGGGCTCCATCTGCCGAAGTAGACCAGGGCAACGGCTATGAACCCGCGCCCGGCGGTGATGTTGTCGGCATACATGTTGGCCTGGCCCACGGTGAGGAAAGCGCCTGCTAGACCGGCCATGGCGCCTCCCAGCACTACACACTGGCAGCGAATGGCGTTGACGTTGACGCCCAGTGTGTCGGCGGCCTGCGGCGTCGTGCCCACGGCGCGCACTTTGAGCCCCCATGTGGTGCGGTAGAGCACGAACCAGGAGACTGGAACGAGCAAGAGAGAGAAATACACCATCCAGTTGTGCTGAAACAGAATGGGGCCAAGAACCGGTATGTGGGACAGCACTGGAATATGCCACGGGCTGAAGCCTTTGCACGATGTGATGAACCCAAGGTAGACGCGGAACAGCAACCCCGACAGGCCCCAGCAGAACATGTGCAGGCCGATGCCGGAAATGCCCTGTTCGGCCTGCATGGTGACGCTGATAAAGGCCATCAGCAGGCCCAGTGCGGCCCCGACGCCGATTGCCGCCAGTACGCCGAGCCACGGACTGCCGGCGCCCAGCGAGGTCATGAATCCCGCGAAGGCGCCCATCATCATGATGCCTTCCAATCCAAGATTGAACACGCCTGAGCGCTGCGAGAACATTTCGCCGAGCGATGCGAAGAGAAACGGCGCTGCCAGCCTGATTCCTGTAGCGAGTATGCCTACGACTATTCCCTGGCCGGAGATGGCGCCCATGTCAGCTGTTCACCTCCTTGTTGCCGCCCGCCGCGCCGCCGGCAGGCGCTATGGAGGGCCCGACCATCCTCAGGCGGCGGCGCAGCAAATCCGGCTGCCGGATGAGCAGGTCGCTTCCGACGACGAAGAGCACGACCAGCCCCTGTATGGCCATGACGATGGCGGCGGGTATGGACACGGCCCTCTGCATCATGTCGGCGCCCAGAGTCAGCATGCCGAAGAGGATCGAGGCGGGGATGCAGCCCAACGGATGCAGGCGTCCGAACAGCGCCACCACGATTCCGCTGAACCCATAGCCGCCGGAGAGCCCTTCGAGCACCCTGTGGTGCACGCCGAGCACTTCCACGACCCCGGCCAGCCCGGCGAAGCCTCCTGCGAAGGCCATGGCGAGTATCTGATAGTTCTCAACCCCGATGCCGGCCGCCCTTGCAGCCTGCGGGCCGGCGCCGGAGGCGCGCATCCGGTATCCGATTGTGGTGCGCCAGAGGAAGACATAGACCAGGACTGCGAAGGCCACGGCGATGACCAAGCCCCAGTGGAACCGCGTTCCGCGGATGATCCGGGGAAGCCAGATCGATCTGGGCAGCAAAGCAGTCTGGGGGCAACCGGTGCCGTATGCCACCTCCTGCGGGTCGATCATCGGCCCGCGGATAAGGTACAGGTTGAGCTGGAAGGCGATCTGGTTGAGCATGACGGTGCTCAGTATCTCATTTACCGAGAGGCAGGCTTTGAGCCACCCGGCGATGCCGCCCCACACGGCCCCTGCCAGGATGCCCGCGATCATGGTCAGCGGCAACAGCGCTACGGCGGGCCAGCCCGGAAGGGCCAGGGCCACGGCTGCGCCAGCAAGCGAACCGGCGATCATCTGCCCTTCGCCTCCGATGTTGAGGATCCCGCTTCGAAATGAGATGACGATTCCGAGGCCTATGAGCAGAAGCGGGGTTGCCTTGACGAGGCTTTCGGTGATGCCGTACCTGCCGCTGAACGGCCCGGTGAACATTGCCTTGTACGCGGCGATGGGACTTGCGCGGGCCAGCAAGATTAGCCCCGCTCCGACCAACAGCGCCAGAACCAGAGCCCCGACCAGCACGCCAACCTGCAGCAGAGAGTCGGACGCGCCCGTGTGTTTCTTCATACAACCTGCTCCTTTGGATGATACTTGGCGGTTCTAGTGTCGGTTCTGATGGCAGAAGAGATAGTAACAGCAGGCATAGTATTCTAATCCGGCCTCTGCTTTCCTGCCGTGACCACAGCGATTGGGCATATAGGAAATGCGATCCCGACGGGTTCGCCTGCCTAAGCCAGGTTCATTCCTCTTCCGCGAGAAGGATTTCCTGCAGCCGTTCCAGGCCGGGAGTGGCGGATACAGTGATCGCGAGAAAACCAGTCGCTGTGATCGCCACTGTTGGGGCAGACAAATGGGATGAAATTGATGATCCGAGTGCGGCTGGTTCGGGTTGTCCGCGAAGGTGGGCAGATTCGGCCCAGATTTCCCGACGAGATGGGCGAATTTCCACCAGGTTGGACGACTCCGGCGCTGGATTGAGCGGAAGGGGGGGTATGCGTCGGCCAAAACCGGCTGAAGGAGGCCGCGATATGCCAGAAACTAGGAGAAAAGAGATGTTTCGGAGCCCTGGCGAGGCGCCTTGAAGCGAAAGATCCCTCGAAAGCCGCATCATTGGGCCCAACCTGGGTCAGAAGCGTCCACCTTCGGCGAGGATCTGGTCGCCTTGTGGCCAGGCAGGGCCGCAATACCCCCAGAAGGTATGTGCCATACGTGACTTGGAGAGGGTGCGAGGAGTCTCGTCGATGCCTGGTCGAGACGACCCGCGGAAAGGGTCTGCAAACATGGCGGCTGTCCCTGTGAATACGCGCAGGATCGTCCCGATGGATTTACACCACTGCCTAAAACCATAACTCCACCTTCGCAGGGTCTCAATGCTGGATTCATCGGCATTACTGCGCACGTCAAGGCGTGCGATGTGTGCGGTACGGCCGTGTACGACTCCGAATTGGACGGCCACAATATTGCTCTGGCCTTTGCTCAGTATTGCCGGAGCAAGGGGCTTCTCAGTAGGGAGGATGTTATCGCCATAAGGGATCGGTACAGGTTGTCTCAAAGAGGCCTTGCGCTCTTGCTGGGGTGGAGTCCGGCCACGATAGCTCGCTATGAGACCGGTGCCATACCGTCGGGGGCGCATAGTGAGCAGCTTCGCCATTTCGGCGACGACGCTGAGTACGCCCGCTCCCTGTTTGAGGCTGGCAAGGAGGGGTTGGGCAGCCTGGAGCGATCACGTGTGGAAAAGACCTTCCAGCAGATTGCGGGGCTGACTGTTCCTGAAGACTACCTGGAAGAGTACATCGTCCGTCGGCACTCATCAGGCGGAGAGCAACTCCGAGGACGGCGTCAGCTTGACCTAGACAAGGTCGCCAACGTGATGACCTTCTTCGCGGCGAGGCTTGGAGGGGTGGTGAAGTCCAAGCTTCTCAAGCTCATGTGGTACGCGGACTTCGCTGCATACAGGCGTATGTTCAGATCGATCAGTGGTCTGGCGTACTGCCATAACCATTTCGGGCCCATTCCGCTGTCTCACGACAGCATCATCGACTACATGGAGTCCAAGGGGGTGGTCGACCTTACACCCTACGATGGGGGAGTCGAGGGCGAGTGCGTAAATGCTCTTCTTCCTCTGGACACTACCCTTTTCACGGAGGAGGAACTGCAGGTTCTGAACGACGTACTCGACCGATTTGGCGGGTGCAGCGCTGCCGATCTGAGCAGATTGACTCACGCTGAGGATGGATACCGGTTTACCCAGATGAAAGCTCTGATACCGTACGATTACGCGGTAGATCTTAAGGCTATCCAGTGAATGGAGGGAGAGAGTGAGATGCTGAAGGTAGTCCTGTGGATCGTCATTGGGCTAGTTGTCCTGATTGGAGGGATGATTGTCTTCGGTCTGGTCGGGCTGAGGTCGGGCAAGGATCTCCCCATTGGCATCGTTGATTTCTCGAAACTCCAGGACGGCGCGTACACAGGGCAGTATAAGGGCGGACGTTGGTCCAATAGGGTTCGGGTCACGGTGGAATCGGGCAGGGTGACTGGAATCGATGTCGTGCAGGACATCACGTTCCACCAGCCCGAGGTGAGGCGACAGACCATCAACGCAATTGTCGAAGCTCAATCTCTCCAGGTGGACACCGTAAGCGGTGCGACCATCACCGCTAAGGCCTACCTCAAGGCGGTGGAGAATGCGCTGACCGCGGCGGAATAGCGACTAGCGATAGCCAGTAGCATCCCGGCTGCCAGCCGCTGCTGGTCGCTGGGACTGCTGGCCCCATGCCCCGTATCGTCCACGGGGCCTGAATAGGGATCCGAGCACCGGTAGAAGCATCTCTCGAACGTAGTTATGCTGCCAGTTGCCATCCCTGTTTGAGGCGAATGCGATTCTGGCGCCATCGGGCGACCAGCGCGGAGAGCAATCATCGGCGGCGCTGTCTGTGAACCTCATCGAGGCCTTGGACTCGTCTGCATCCATTGCGCAGACTTCGAGATTGCCCCCCTATGCTGCGCAAACGCGATCTTCCCAACGCCGGACGTGATCCTACCGCTTACGTCCCGCATGTGAATGTCCCCAGCTTGGAATTCGGAGATGGGCCCCTCAACCAATTCGGCGAAGGATCGGTGTAG
>JAYFQW010000051.1 GCA_034926675.1 Clostridia bacterium
AGCCGTGGAGCGCCGCCGGCTAGTTCGTAGATGGCTGTGATCGCATCTGGAGTGAAGATTGGACCTGTTGCTCCGGCCAGCTTTAGCATTGCTTCGATGTACGGCCCGGCCTCCTCCGAGCGCAGGCCTGAGAACTCATGGCGCACCACGATCCTCTGAAGGAAGGAGTCGTGGACTCGGATCCTGACCATTGGCACAATCGCAGGAGTGCCGGCAAGGATGAGCATGGCGAGGTTCTTGGAGTCCATGTGGAAGTTAACGTAGAATACCTGGACAACACCATCACCACGACCAACTACGAGACGGTGCAGCGGGCATATGACGAGTGGATCAAGCATGTGGAGAACTATCGAACGCCGAACACTCTGCGATTCTACAAATAGCGCTTTGAGGACCTTCTGCCGGAGCTAGGGCATCGTCGGTTGAAGGACGCAACCTTGGGGGATACGCAGAAGGTGCTGGGCAAGCACCCCACAAAGGATCAGCACAACAGACGGGCGTTGTCTGCGTTTGTCAATTGGTGTGCCGATATGGGCAAGATTCCCGTCAGGCATGATTTCCGCAAGCTCGGAACTAAAGCGCGTCCTGCACCCAAAAGAGAGAGCGATGTGTGGAGCTTCGAGCAGGTCCGGAAGGTGTACGCGGTTCTGACGTTCGACAACTTATGCGACATTTTTATCGTCCTGGGCATCGAATGCGGCCTACGACTACAGGAAATCACGGGTCTCCCGTGGCCTAACATACTCCAAAGACTAATCAAGAGTATCGCATATCGAACACTGCCGGATACAACAAGAGCGTTAACCTGGTGGTTGCGGACGCGATGGGCAACGTGCCGGACATCAACTACATACGAAAATACATGCGCCGGGGGGGACGAAATGCCGGCGTGAGAAACCGGCAGGTGGAACATGCCGCGATGCCGAACAGCATTACATTGAAAGAAAGGAGGAGGGCCGAATGGACAGAGGCTATGTCCATGTCTACACGGGAGACGGAAAGGGCAAGACAACGGCAGCGTTCGGCCTGGCTGTGAGGGCCGCCTGCTATGGCAAGAAGGTCTACATCGGTCAGTTCGTGAAGGACATGAAGTACAATGAGACAAAGGTAGAAGCCTATCTCCCCAACATCAAGATTGAGCAGTTGGGGGTCGGTTGCTTCATAGACAGAGCCCCTACCTCGGTTGACAAGGAGGCTGCCCAGACCGCTCTGCGTTCCTGCGCCCAACTGCTGAAGAGCGGCGCATATGATCTGATTATCCTGGATGAGATCAACATCGCCATCCACTTTAAGCTAGTTACTGTTGAAGAGGTGATAGAGGCCATAGATGGTCGCGCCGATGGGGTGGACGTCCTGCTGACGGGAAGACACGCACCGGATGAACTGATCGCAAGAGCGGATTTGGCTACAGAGATGAAGGAAGTGAAGCACTACTACAGCCAGGGGATACTGTCGAGACCCGGCATAGATTGCTAGCCGCCGGCATCGTGGCCTGCCGAGCTCGCCCGGCCCGCCAAGCCGCCGGCCCGAATGGCAGTCGCACACTGCGGGCAACGTCTGGCCAGTTCCTGAAGGTTCTCCTCAACACTCACGCGGCCTGCACGGAAAGACGGGCAGTCATCGCGCAGCCCAGAGCTATGCTTGTAGCCCCTCCTCACCATCTCCTCTGCTAGCTCGTCATGGCGAATGCGAATCCGGTCCACCTCGACCAGACCACGGTCGAGATAACCCTGAATGCCGACTCCCTTGGCCAGCGTCCCTGCAAACATGTGCATCTCAGCATGCTCGCCGAGCAGGTGCTTTCTACACATCAGCCTGGGATCTACATTCCACATCCTCATCAAGTCCACCCCGCCTGCAGCTAGGATTTCGCAGTGGAACACCGTGATCGCATGACAGCCGCGAGAAACGCCTGCAAGAGCAAAAACGAAAAGGAGGGCCGTCGAAGCAACTCCGACGGCCCTCCAAATCTGGTAGCGGCGACTGGATTCGAACCAGTGACGCTGCGGGTATGAACCGCATGCTCTGACCACCTGAGCTACGCCGCCACTTCACCAATTTCCTGCGAGTTTGATTCTGTCATCCCGGATAGGCCTTGTCAACGCACCCCCGCCGCGGCACAATTCCCCATATCACTTGTCCGGCAACACCCGCACTATCCTGTAGCTTCCGCCGTACTCGCAAAAGTCAAAGCTTCTCACTCCGTTGCGGGTACTGCCTACATACTTGTCTTGCCCTGGGAGAAACATCACGCCGACGATCGCTGTCTCGCCTACCTTGAGAAATCTGCTGTGCACCGCCGCCGCGGCCAGCAGAGAATCATCAGTGTATACGTCCGTTCCCCAAACCGAACCTCCCGCCGTGCCAGTGACTCGGAAGTAGAAGACTCCCTCGCCTCCGTTCCTGAACCAAGTCAACCCGCCCGGGTCAGGCAACACATAGATGCCCTTTGAAGTGTTGCGAGATACCCGGTAACTGCCAGAGTAGGACCCGTAAGACCAGGTGTTGATCCCGTTTGCGGAGCTTCCTTTGTAACTGCTCTGGCCGGGAAGGATGGCAACAGCTACCACTCCGCACTCCCCAGCACGGAGCGCGCCAACATGCACCGCGGCCGCAGCCAGGCTGGAGTCGCACGTGTACACTTCGTTGCCCCATACACGCCCGCTCGACGCTCCCTTGACGCAGAAGTTGAAAGTCTCTCCGGTTTTGTCACGGTAGAACCACAAGTTCTCTGGAGCGAATGGCACGGAGATGATCGTCTCTGGCTCGGCAACTCCAAGCTCACCCGCAATGAGTTGCCTGTTGCCTTTCAGACTGGCCAGCAACGACTGAAGTTCAGCGATGAATGTCGGGTGAGCCAATGCCTCCTGTATGGCCGTGGATATGGACGTTTCCAACTTCTGAATGATCTGATCAAGCTCCACAAGAGAATGCGGATCCCTTGACCCCTCAGCGCTGAGAACTGGTGAACCAAGAGTCAAACATGCTGCCAGAAGGAATGCTATCAATGCGGGGGCTCGAAAGCGCATCAGTCTCACTCCAATCATTGCCTTGTTGGCCGATTCACGTCTGAAATTCCACGTGAGTTGCGCAATTCCTTCGTTAGTGTCTCGGGTAGTGGTGTAAATCCAGCGGGAGGATCCTGAGCGTATTGACAGGGACAGCCGCCATGTGGTTCTCTTCGGGTGTAGTGCAAATGCAATCCGAGGGGGCAACCAAGATGGCAGCTGCCAAGAGAAATGTATCACTGCGTGGGCAACCTGGGTCTCAGGATACCCAAGCTCATGGAGGGAACATTCTTTCCAAGCTTCCTGGAGCCCCGGAGAATGACGGAGAAGGCTATCCTGTCAGTAGTCCAGGAGGCATTCTGGCATGAGTTTCTAAAAGGCCTGGCATCTCGCGGGCTTAGCGGAGCGAAGCTTGTGATAAGCGATGCCCACGAAGGACTGAAGAAAGCGATACAGAAGGCTTTCCTAGGGGCATCGTGGCAAAGGTGCACGGTGCATTTCATGCGCAACGCGCTTGCCCATGTGCCCCGGGCCGCGCAGCAAATGGTTGCATCCTACATCCGGACGATATTCGCTCAACAAACCCTCTTGAGAGGCTGAACAAGGAGATCAAGCGCCGCGCGGCCGTAGTAGGCATTTTCCCTAACGCCGATTCAGCGCTCAGGCTTCTTGGATCGGTGATGATAGAGCAGAACGATGAGTGGATCGTACTGCGCAGGTATTTCAGCCAGGAGTCCATAACCGGCCGGAGGAGACTAGCGAGGATCGACTCCGAGGAGAATCGCAGAAGCGATTTACACCACTTGACAAGACGTGACCAGAGCAGTAATAGGAAGCCAAGTAACGATTCGTTTATTGTTAAACTGCCGGGGGATAGAGTACATGTCCTGTATCCATGATTTCCCTCAGAAATCCACTCTTGTCCTGTCCGTACTCAATCAGCACTGGCTCAATGCGAAAGTCAATCGAGCGCCTAAGCTTGTACAACTTGGCCTGTTCATCCAAGTAATCGCCTTCCAGCTTGTCAACAATAACAGCTATATCAATATCCGAATCTGGCGTTGCTGTCCCCTTGGCATAAGATCCATACAGGACGATATGTCTAGCTGATATATGTTGACTGACTAACTCAGAGTATCGTTTGGCTAAGCTTATAGCTGACTCTTTATCCATTCTGACAGCTCCTTTGTCTTGATGATCAAGAGCTCGCATTTCTCTACAGTCAAGGACTTTAGTATCATGTCCTTCTCCTTGGGATATCGGGCTTCGACACTTAGAGGTTCTAGGATGTCCAGAAAATCCCTCTGGCTTTCACTCAGCTCTTCATAGACACTTAAGAGGTTAGCTAGTCGAACAGGTTGTGGGTATAAGGCGGTGTATCGTTGATCGTACGCACATAGTATGCTTTGAGGAGCTTCTCTATCGTTTGATGGCACATGAATCCTACATATAGATACCTTTCAGTCACGAGCATTGCTTTTGCAGTTTCCAAATCATAGTCAGCGATGTCAACCCAGTAAGACACGGCTGCATCTAAATAGCTCATTTGGAAACACCTCTATGATAGCGCCACTCTACTTGTACATTGTAATTCACCAAGGACGCTCAGAAACCTACTTCCCCAGAGTCGCGTCAGAGTTGCCCTGCTGAAAAGCGCCTTTGCCCATCCTCAGTTCTCAGGCCTGTCTGCATCCTTGATCATTCTGCCATTGGCGCCTCACTTGCGCGACCCCATTCTAGCCTATTCTGCTGCATTTCGCAGACCGCTACTCCCACTAGATGAGGTCAGTGGATTGCCGGCATATCGGGCGGGAAGGCCCGAGTTTGAGGGATGAAAGAAACATCGACGCAATTGTGCAGAATCCAGATGCCCAAGAGGTTCGGCGTGTCAAGTCATCAAACAAAGAAGTCCTCGATTTCGGCTGCGTAGCTTACGAGGCCCGCACCTTCATAGACTACGCTAGACGGCAGCACTACTTCGCACCCAATTCATATGTTCCGAAAAGGGAAAGGCCCAAATGCTTGCGATCTTGGCGGCAAGCGGAATGCGGAACTTCTGACAGAAAAGTGTGACCAACTTGAAACCTAGTTCCACGACTTCGATTTCGGTGACCCGGCCGGATCTTCCGACTACCTTCTTGATCCGGGTCTTGGCTCCGCAGGCGTCAAAGTCTTTGAAGTCGTCAGTGACGACCAAGTCCGTGGAGTCGATAATGACGGCAAGCTCCCTGTCGAGCAGGGCTTTCTTAGCCATCAGAGATATCAAGCGATTCAGGAGCGCCTCGCTTTCTTCTAGAGTAAACCTCTTGAGCACGTTGGCGACGGTCTGAGGAGAGAATGGCCTTGGCGGTTTCTTCCCGGGAGCCCGGCTATGCCGGCCTCTCTTGCACAGCCCTTCAGTAAGGATGAGGCCGTTGAAGCCGATTATCTCCATGAGGGCGGTATTGGCGAAAAGCAGTCCCGGAAGGGCGTTCATGGACGGCACACCCAAGAGGATCTTGGCTATATACGTCAGAAGGAAATAGGCCAGAGGCAGCATCATCCGCTGGTAACCGAGGATGTTAAACGACTGAAGAGCATCAATGAACCCGATATCCTTCATGAAGACGAAAACAGAATCAAGCGCGCCTGCAGAGGTCAGGGGATTGCATCCACCTTTTTACGCTTGAACAAAGCCTGCGCGACGCGGCGATCGTCTCTGCGGGCCATTTGGAGGCGTATTGAGCGTGCACAAGCATGGCGTTCACTCAAGGCTGCGCAACCTCCGATGGAATGATGGTCCGGGAGCGTATTCCACAGGGAGGGGTTCAGTACCTCTGGGATGCATTTACAAGTCATGGTGTATTGATATCTAGCGGCTGGCCATAGGGCATGAGCTCATCGGTCAAGACTCGCTGGAAGAGAACTGGGACACTATATCGTAACGTCAGGGTGCATCTCATACATGGTTGACAACGGGGAGGAAAGTCTAATATCTTAGAATACAGTGAATAATGGCATCAAGTCGAGACTAATGTGACGGCGTACTGAGATGGATGCTTCTCATGTTTAGGGATTGCCTAAAGCTTCTTTCGACTGGGGGACCATCATGCTCTTGTCATACACTTATAATGTCTCGTGGCAGGTTATCCTTGATACCGTTTATATCATTGACGAGCGCGACGCATCGGCTTATGCACTTGAGCATGTCGGTGCGAGGTGTGTTGTAGGCGTACACGAAGAGCTTGCATATCCTCTGGGGTAGTTCTTTGTCAGCCGAATACGCACTGTCTCGGGCGCAGTAGTCTTTGAGCCATGCCCAGACGTTCTCCTGCGGGTTCAGCTCTGGAGAATATGGAGGCAGGAACATGAAATGAAGCCTGCCCTGGTATTTGCTCTCGTACTCAGGCGCTATGGATCTGTGGGGCCGGTAGGTGTCCAGAATCACCTAAACTCCCTTATCGCGGTTTATGCGCATCAACTTGTCGACAAACCGGCCTACATGCTGCGACTTCATGCCTTCCCGCAGCGCGGCAGCCCCTTTTTGAAGGACTCCTGGGCCTCCTTGTTCGCCCTTGTGGGACGCTTGGCGCTCCTCTTGTGGGAATGGCCGAGCTTGTGCAGTACCTGCCGGATCCACTCGTATGAGTGCTTCTTCCCGTGGGCATCAAAGACGTACCTTTGAAGAACCCGGGTATCCCAACGGTTCTTACTGTATCCATGATCCCTGGGGCTACGGTTCCTGACCGCGTCGTCTATGTAGGGAACTGTTCACTGCCGGGTTGCTTGCCTATAGTACTCAGTGAACATGGCAGAGAGTCTTGGATGGTATGACATGATTGATTTTGGGAATGTAGAATTCATTAAAATCGCTTTTTTGACCGAAGGCGTGAGTTTTTTGCGTTTGATTGCGGCTTTAATGCCTTCGTTACAGACTCTGGCCGTCGCCGGATTGCTCGATGCTTTGCCGGGCGCCCTATCGAACGGGCGTATCATGGATGTCTCGCCGCCGCTTCTTGCTCTTCTTGCTGTTATGTTAGGCTCTTATCTTATTCAGGCGCTAAACCGCTTCCTAATGCTGGAATTGAGCATGCGCCTGGAAGACCGCCTGAAGCCGGAGTTTGTCGCGAGAATTAATCGTTTGACTTATGAGTATATCGAAAACGATGAGACCTACGATTTGTTGGAACGGGTAGGCGCAGATCTTCCGGGAACCGTGGAGGGCGGGTTTGTGAATCTCTTGGATCTGGCTGAAATAAGCCTACGCGTTCTGGGTCCTATTGTGATCATTGGCCGGTCTTCTGTGCCGGCTGCAGGCACCTGCCTGCTCCTTATTATCCCAATTGCGGCCTTTGCTCAGAAAAGCGGTAAGGAAGCTTATAAGGCTAGTGCCCAAATCGCACCTCACGCTAGAAAAGCTAAATACCTAAACTCCCTTATATCATCAAGAGAAGCTGCTTCTGAGCGCAAGCTGTTTGGATTTGGCGCAAAAATCAATGAGTACTGGAACCATGAGATTCATCAGAAGATAACTTTGGACTATAGTGCAGATAAGAGGATTTTCATCAGGGCCAAGAGCATTAGTGTCTTGTTCACATTGCTTTTGTTTGTCATCGCCTTGATACTTATCTTGATTGTCAGACAGAATCTAATGACAGCAGGCGCCTACATTAGTCTGATTATTACGTTTTCACATTTGATTCATACCTTGTCGTGGCAGTTTTCGGACTTGCTAAAGGAGTATGTACAAAAGCGTTTGTATCTGGAAGATCTGAGCCGTTTCGAACAGCTCGCAGAGGAACCGGGAAATGACAGTGCCCCGGACAGACGCATTCTTAGCATGCTTCTTGAGAGTCTGGTTTTCGAGCATGTAAGCTTCACGTATCCCCAATCCGACAGAGAAGTCCTGCATGACTTCTGTCTCACCATTTATCCAAGGAAGCAGTATGCCTTCGTTGGCCAAAATGGTTGCGGAAAATCGACGGTCGTCAAGCTCCTCACCGGGCTCTATAAAAGCTATAGCGGTCGAATTCTATTGAACGGCCGGGATATCAAATCGTTCAGCGCCGCCGAAATAAAGGCCTATTTTGCTGTTGTCTATCAGGACTACGCCAAGTATCAGCTGTTGGTAAGAGAAGAGCTGCAATTGGGCAACCCGGATCTTACCGATCCGGAAATCGTAGCTTTACTTGAACAGACTGGTCTGGAGCGCAAAGTGGAGTCGTTTCCCCGGGGTGTTGAGACCCCTTTGGGCAAGCTCGAACCTGGCAGTGTGGATCTGTCTGAAGGACAGTGGCAGCGGTTGGCTCTAGCCAGAAGCTTTGGAAGAGAGGCCAAACTTCTGGTGCTAGACGAACCTGCAGCAGCCCTTGATGCTCTGGCTGAAAGCCGGATCTATCATATTATTCGTAATATCGGTATCAGACGATATACGAGCACCTTGTATGTTACCCATCGTTTGGCTGCAGCCAGATCGGCCGATGAGATTATTGTGATGAATGACGGCCGGATCATTGAGCAGGGCACGCATGCCGCCCTGCTCGCCATGAACTCCTATTATGCTGAAATGTTCAACACACAGCGGAAGTGGTACCTGAAAAAAAAGGTGGCGGAAGCATGAGTCTCTCAAGAACAGAGGGTTTTCTGCAGCTTGTTCATAAAGCACTGCCATTGGTTTTTCAGGTATCGCCTTGCCTCTTTATCTGCGAATATGCAGTTACTTTGCTGGATGCTCTGTTGCTCGTCTTGACAACTATCACTCTTCAGAATTTCTTTGAACACGTAACCGGGTTGGCGGCCGGCTTGATTTCGTTTAACTCTACGTTAATATCGCTAGTTCTGTTTGCTTTGCTGAAAGTTTTGGATGAGGTGATCGATGGAGTTGCTAATTTTATCGGTGAGTATTACTCCGGCAGAAGCAACCAGACAATGATGAACGAACTGAATCGGAAGGCAGACAGATTGGACGCATTAAAATTCGAGGATCCTCAGATTCTGAACCAAATAAACCAGGCTTATCGCGGAGCTTATGATGTACGAAATCTCGTCCATGTTCTGATGGACATTGTTTGCCTATATATTCCCTATTTCATATTCATGGGACTCTTCCTACGCCGTACTGAGCCTGTACTTCCCTGGATACTGCTGCTGGTTTTTATTCCGGTGCTTGCCTCCCATTTTTTGCGTTCCAACTATTATACAAGGCTCGATGATCGCACTGTCATGCTGCGCCGCAAGGAAGAACATTATAAAGAATGTCTGACGGCCAGACTATTCTTCAAGGAAACCAGAGCACTGGGTGCCGGCGCTTTTTTTCTGTCCCGGTACATCCAAGCTTTCAAGAGAGCTCAAAAGCTGCTTTACCAGACTGAGCTCAAAAGTCAGGGCGTCGGAATTGCTGCGAACGCGCTTTCCCTGGCAGGATATACGGCTATTCTGGGGATCCTTGTTTCGCTCTTGATACATGGGAGGATTGCCATTAGTTCCTTCTCGGCCATCTTGGCGGCGACGCTTGAGATGTTTGCCATGATGACGGAAGTTCTGGACAACAGGCTCGGCGAACTATCTGCCGGTTTGGGGCAGATTCGCAAGTACTTCACGTTTCTCGACCTGCCGGAGCAGGAGTATGGGTCGGCGCACATCGATGATCAGAAAGATATTGTGCTCGAAAAAGTCAGTTTCACTTACCCCGGCACCGCAGGGCCGGCACTTACCGACATTTCTCTTCATGTAGCCGCCGGAGAAACACTTGCCATTGTCGGCGAAAACGGTTCGGGAAAGACGACACTGGCCAAACTGATCTTGGGCTTGTACCGACCTGACGGAGGCCGGATTCTGATGGGCGATGTTCCCTTAGGCGAGTTGGCCCCAGGCAATGCTTACAGGAACGCATCCTGTGTGTTTCAAGATTTCCAGCGCTACCAGTTGTCGCTGAGGGACAATGTTGCCATCAGCGACTTCGCCAAGCTGAGCATCTCAGATGATACCAGAGTTCAGGATGCCCTTACAGCGGCCGGGTTTCGTGCCAACGCCCAACAGATGGCGCAAGGACTGGACACGCTCATCAGCAAGGAGTTTGGAGGAACCGACCTGTCGCGTGGGGAATGGCAGCGCTTGTCCATTGCCCGGGCCTACTATCGGTCTCACCGGCTCATTGTGTTGGATGAACCGACGGCCGCCATCGATCCCTTTGAGGAAGATCGCATTTATCGCGATTTCATGAAACTGAAGAAGAATCACACTGCTATTATTATCACGCATCGTCTTGGTGCAGTACGCTTAGCCGATCGCGTTTTGGTGCTCAAGGAAGGCCGAATGGCAGGTATCGGAACTCACGAGCGACTTCTGGACGAGTCGCAGTACTACCGCAGACTCTGGGCGGCCCAAAGCAGGTACCTGCAATGAAAAATGGGCAGACATTTTCGAAGATGTCTATGAAGCCAGGGACCAATTGCCACGATCTTATGCATTGCTACCCAAGTTTGACATCCGAGAGGAAGCAAATACGGCCTGAATGAGTCGGATAAGGTCTGGAACGGGCGAGTGATCGAGCAACTGGTAAGTCAACTCACCGACAATCTGACGAAACTGGTGTGCGTGGCCGATCCGGCTAGCGAGCAAATAAGCCTTTAGTTGGTCATTCCCCAAATGCCTGCTTGCCATATGCTACATGCGGAACGTGAGCATGGGACAAGACTTCATATGAATACGCAGTCACACCTTCACCGAAGTGTTTGGCATGGAGAGCCTAGCAGAGAGAGTCAAGAGAAGGTTCGGCGACATGGAGGTCATTAGGTTGCCGGAAGATCATCTTGAGGCCCGATGAGAAAGATCCTCTGCGCCTGCTGTATCCAGCTCTGCCGTCTCCAGCATCTGGTCGTACGTTTCTATGCTCATGATTACCGGGTCGCCGCGGCCATTCTCGGAGATGGAAACCGTCCCGGCGAGCATCGAGAACATGAAGCTGCGAAGCACTGCGGAGATCTGATATACTGACGATGCGCCACGATGATGGCGTAGCAAGCGCGAACGGAGGTGCGCTTCAGATGGGCACAGACACAGACGCTATCGGGCGACCGTATGTCGCCGCGTCTCGCCTCCGGACTATCCTTGGCGAAACCGAAGCCACGTTGCGGGGTATCTACGGCGACCGTTTCCTTGGTCTTGTGCTCTTCGGTTCCCATGCCCGAGGCACGGCGGCGTCAGGTTCCGACATCGATTTGGTGCTTCTGCTTGGGGACTGTGAAGGGGTGCGGGAGAGACGACACTATTCTGCAGCTATCGCAGACTTGTCTCTCCGACACGACACAGTCATCTCCGTAGTTCCCATGGGAATCGATGAGTATCGCTCGGGCAAGACGCCGTTTCTGCTGAATGTCCGAAAGGAGGGCGTTAGTCTGTGACGACGCCTGACGTAGCAGATCTTGTTCTGAAGGCGGATCGCAGCCTGGCCGCGGCGGAGCACCTGTGTGCAAGTGGTTTCCCCGACTTCGCCGTTAGCAGGGCATATTACGCCATGTTCTACGCGGCGGAGGCACTTCTTCTTGACCAGGATCTCTCATTCCCCAAGCATTCCGCTGTGATCTCGGCCTTTGGGCAGCGTTTTGTTCGGTGTAGGGATCGCCTTGACTATTCCCGTCTTCTCAATCAGCTGTTTCTCAACCCCTTGGACTCGAGTGCCCGGATGTGGCGAGGGTCTACATCTTCGACTTTTCCGAGAAACATGGGTTTGAAGCGATGATGGGGAAAGTAGTCGATTGAGGCCAAGTACGTAGTCTCCGGGGACCATGGTTTTGGCAACGATCGCCTTCATTCTCTGGGCATCTGCCGCCATTTCGAATACATCGACAGAGTGCCTTACCCCTGCATTGTGGAGCTCTGCGCAGTAGACCGCGGCGTCCTCGATCAGGCTCCAGTAGCCTTTCCA
Source organism: Clostridia bacterium (assembly GCA_034926675.1). Taxonomy (NCBI): domain Bacteria; kingdom Bacillati; phylum Bacillota; class Clostridia; species Clostridia bacterium. Next base: position 11,914 of record JAYFQW010000051.1, read on the forward strand.
TGAGGGTCTCTTCTCTCATAACCTGCGGAAGCTCGCCTACGGCAAGGTTGTTCAGCTCAATCATACTGGCGCCTCCAAAGGGCAGAGCTCGCCGCCCCTCACCTGCAACTCGGACCATCCGACGAGTACCTTCTGCGGCGCCGGCTCCTCCCAGGCACTCACTGCCCAGGCTCTCTTGTGCGGTCTACTTGCGTGACTCCAATGGAGACATTCGGTTTTCGGCCTGTGTAGTCCTCCAGCGATACTGCGTCCGGCTCGCCTCTAGTCGGTTTGCGCACCCCGGCCCCTCCGCGGCGTGCAGCCCCAAGCAGGCAATCACGATTTTGCAGGAATCCTGCACTTGTCGGCTGCGCCCGCAGCGGCTCTAGACTGTGTTGAAGTCAGTCAGTATGCTCAACCAGATGCCTTCGCATAAGCTCCAGTGTGCGCTCCAGCGCACAGTCAGGGTGAACCCAGAAGTCGGGAAAGCAGCCCATCCCGCCGACATTGATGAAGTCACCAGTGAACCTCAGGGCTGTAGGCACTGACACTGTTGCCCCAGAATAGGGCAAAGTGACTAATCCGGGTGTCCCCGTCAAGCATAGGCCTTTCGTGTTAACACCCATGAGCACCACATTGTCCATCTGGAGCAGGCACTGAACAAAGAACTCACCTGCGAAGGCTGTATCTCGATCAACGAGTACAGCGATGAACGGATCATTGGCAGCGTGAACAGCTCTGGTCTGGCGAACCTCGCTCCAGCCGGACCTTGCCGTACTACGCTGAAACTCGCACATTCTGGTGTAATAAGCGGCCAGACTCGAACCTGGCTCCTCCTGCAGCAATCTTGCGTTCAGAGTCAGTCTGAGACACGTGCAGAAGGGGTTGCTGCATTAGTGGATGGGCTTTCGCTCAGATGATAGAGAACACACTGCCAGGCATGAATGCGCATCAGTCTGTCTCAGCGGGCGCTTGACAAGTAGTCAGTACTGAGTATACTGGTACTCAGTGCTGACTACTTGCTGAACTGAAAGGGTGCTCGCATGATACCGCTGTACATTCTGGGCTTGCTGCAAAGGTTTGGGCCGCAGCATGGCTATCAGATCAAGAAAACAATGGCCGAGGAGCTCTCCGATTTTACCCAGATCAAGCTGCCCGCTATTTACTATCATCTTGGGAAAATGAAGAACGACGATCTGCTCAGCGCCGGCAGCGGACAACCGGGCGAAGGGCCAAGAAAAACCGTGTACGCGATCACCCCAAAAGGTATTGACAGCTTTCAAAGCATGCTCGCAGGTCTGCTTGATTTCAGTTACCGTCCTTCCTTCCCTTCCGACAGTGTCTTCTATTTCTCGGATTGTCTAGACCTCTCTGACATAGCCAATGGATTGGAAGCATATGCCGACAACCTGAGGAAGACGATAGGTTCGATTCAAATGCACAGAAAGGAGACCTTGGCGTTCGTTCCTGCGGAAGTGACGACGATGGTCAACATCATATTCAGCCATCACGAACGTCATTATCAAGCCGAGCTGGATTGGGCGACAGAGGCTTTGAGCCGTTTGGATAGAGGAGGCGCCAGCGATGGTAAAGCCAAGGGTCATTGAGACAAATGAGGGCATACAGGGTGAACTGACCGTAGAGATCTTCAACAGATTTGCACAGACCATGCGCGATAAAGGCTGGAACAATGTTGATAGCATTCTGGGCGCAGGGATTACAGGCGGGAATGTGCTCGAGATCGGCCCAGGCCCAGGATATGTCGGGCTGGAGTGGCTGAAGAGATCACCTGGTGCAACGCTTACCGGCTGTGAAATAAGCAGTAAGATGATAAGGCTGGCTGAGAGGAATGCAAGAGATTACGGATACGAAGCAAGAACCACCTACATTGAAGGCAACTGCATGCAAATGCCGTTTCTGGATGGATCCTTCGATGCCGTCTTTTCCAGCGGATCGCTTCACGAGTGGGAGGATCCTGTCAGGGCATTCAATGAGGTATATAGAGTGCTAAAGCTGGGAGGGCGCTTCTGCATAGCCGATTTGAGACGGGATGTCGGCCCGGTGGCGAAATGGCTTGTCTATTTCTCCACCAGTCCGAAAGAGATCCGCCCCGGACTCTTAACCTCCCTGAATGCCTCATACACAATCGGGGAGCTGAAGGGCATTCTCAGCCGGTCTCCACTGAAGAGCGCCGATGTACTAAAGGAGTTTTTCGGGCTGTGCATAAGAGGCAGCAAACAATAGAGCCCGGTGCAATCGGGTAAGTTGGCCTTGCGAGTATCGCGAAGCATAGCCACAGCTGCCAATCGGTCCAGCAGATGAAGAGCATTCGCCCTCCGCCTCCGTCTGCCGGCAAGGGAAAGGCCGATGCCGGTTCAGCCGAGGGAGGAACGCCAGGCGCAGACGACAAACTGAGGATCCTTCGTCTGACCGATTGGCCTTCATGGGAAGCGTTAGGTGCGAGCGTCAAGTACGTCTCCGACCAGTCTGGAGACATGCTGGAAAACGACCTCGTCAAGCCCGGCGGAACGCTGGCCGCGGCCCCAGGATACTGCGATCCTGAAGCAGGACGCAGGAGAGTATGTGGGATTCATCAGGCTAGCAGCGCGCAAGAGGTAGGCTATCGTTGCATATCGAGGCTCCTGATCACCGCATTGATCCGCTTCCTCACCTTCTGATAGTCGATTTCTGCCCACGCCTTGAGCAAGGGAATGTGGTCCGGATTGCCACTCTCCTCAATCAGGTCAAGAAAACGCCACATCAGCGCTCGGTTCTGGTCCTTCAGGTATCCCATGTCGTACGGCGGGTCCTTGGCCAACAGTCGGTCAAGCCCCCCAAGCAACTCATGTGCGTATGTCTCCCGCTCGATAGCTCATCCCTCTTCCGTGTAGACCAACACCGGCAATCGGCCCTCGTATATGATGCCAAGGCAGCCGCTGTGAATCACCCGGTCAATTCGCGCCAGGACGTCAGCCTGCGACAGGCTCGAGTAATAGCCATACACTGGGCTTTGATCGAGACCAAGCTCGAGGACCTTTCTCTCCCGCGATCCTTTGAGAACCTTCGTCAGCATCGTCCGACCGCCTCGCGCGATCAGGTTGTCCGCTCCCTTCAAGATGGCCGCGATCTCGCATTCGGGAAGATCCTTGGCATCGCCCGGGTCAACACGAAACTGCGCTCTATCCCTGCGCCGACTCATCTTCCTGACCTCCATTCGCAGGACAGAACCCGGGGCAGCTGCAGACTATCTCACCCTTATCGATACGTTCGGCTCCAGGATGGCGCAGTCCTTCATTACTACTCTCAACATCAGCACCGAACGAACCGGCGCGCCGCATGGATGCCATTACCCAGGCTATAGGCAACTACCTTGAAAATAGCCCCTTTGCGACCCAATTTTCATCCTGCGTGGCGCCGACACTGTTGGCATGGGGGACTAATGAGCGAATCGGTGCCTAGCGCTCGATAGTGGGCAACGCATATGCGCCATACGCTGCATGTTCGCCGCTAACTGCCCATCTACCTCTATGCATTACCCACATCCATGGAGATACCCGGGCCCGAAGTCTTGACCATCCTGGACTTCTATCTATTTCCGTTAAGGTCGGGGACACGGCGTCTGGCGGAGCAGCGCGGTGCGAGGCCTCGATGGGACACCCGCACTACACTGGCCTTGCTGAGCCTCGGACCGCCTGCTCCTGGAGTTTCCGCGTTCTAGCCGCGCTAGCTGGGCCTGCAGATATTTGCGGTCTCCGGGGCTCAACGCGGAGATTTTTCGCCGTGTGAGTGCAGAAAATCTCCGTCCAACGCCTCAAAAGGGGAGAGGAGTTGCACAGGCACCCCCTATAGGTATCCACCGAGGCACCGCGCCCAAATCGATTCGAGCTACCGGCATACGCTCCCTGGCGCAGGGCGAGTCCTCCGGGCAAGGTATCTACTCCATAAACAAGATGTGCATTCCTTCCAGCGATGTGGGTAACGTGTAGTTCTACCTGGCCTTTTGTGATGCGTTCATAGAGTCTACACCCAGGTTTTTACATCGGCCCAAATTGGCGAGATCGCTAGCCGATACACGATGGCGCCAGCATGGGGGATCCCGGAAACAGTCAGGGCGCTGGTGGCAGACCACTTTGTAACCGTTGTCCTAAACATCGCCTGCCTGAGGTGGTTCATGAGCCAACGACTCTGATATGACTGCATGCTGCAGATCATTGCGGGCGGAGTTCGGGACCAGCAGATCCACGTCCTCTCTCCCGAGCGCCACCGCCACATCAGCCGACACCGACAAGTCATCCAAAAGAGAGATGCCGCCGTCGGTGAGAACGGCAATGTCGACATCGCTTATGGTAGTGGCCTGTTCCGTGACTGTGGAACCCAGGAGATAATCTGCCACAACCTGATCGCGTTTCGTGAGGACAGACACTACTGCGTCCCTGATTCGCTCAACAACGTCACGTCTGCGCACAAAGACCGCCTCCGACAGCCAGACCGGTGACCACCTATTGTGCTCTTGCTCCTATGCCTTCACTATCAATCCCTGGGCTTGCTGAGGCGGCATTTGACTGGAGTTCGGCTGTTCCGTTACCGTTATCGTGACGCTATCCGACAGGTCGCCCCACGTTGCTGTGACCACGCCTATGCCTGGCTTAGTTGATTTGAAATCGCAGTTGTACCCGGGCTCATCCAGCACAGTGCTGTAGTTGCGCTGGTCGCACGTCAGTCCCCCTACATCGCCGTCAAGCTCCCAACCGTGACCTTCCTGATGCAGGTCGCACAGGTGGCGGGCACAGTCCACCGGAAGCACGAGGCTTGCGCGTACGCCAGCTCACCGTCTCCTGAACAGATCCTGCAAATCCACCTCCTGCCAGCCCGCGTAGTCGAGAGCGCGAACCCACAGGGTAAGCTGCTCGGGAAGGGCGATCACCTGGTAGACTGTGCCCGGGTGTACGGCGCCGCCGTCATAGACGCCTATATCCAGGAGTTCCTTCATGCTCTCGACGTCGAGCCTGCCGCGGAATCTGTCGGAGTTCGCAAGGCCGATGAGGTTGCGGTAGCGCGGATCGAGATCCTCCGGACGGGGGTCGGTCACCTCGCCAGCCCAATCCTCGGGATACGGCGGCACGAAGCTGTTGTAGGCGGCCAGAATCCCCTCCTGGTCGCCTCTTCTCACCCGGGCGCTGAAAGTCGCCCTTTCCACCGATACGCAGTCTTCGGCATCGGCGATCTGGATAATGTACGCGAGATCAGCGGGCGTCTGCACTAGATAGGACGATGCCTCCTCGAGGGTGCTGAATTCGTTTAGGGCCGTCGCCAGCAACGATGTGGTGTTCTCCCGCTCTTCCATGTAGCCGGGATCAGAATAGGCTCCATTGTTGAGCTCAATGAACAGGCCCAGCTCGTTCATGCCGGTCTCAAGATACACATCGCCGAGGGGGTGCACGTTCGCGAAAGCGTTCCCCAAATCAGGGTTGAACACGACAACTGATAGATACTTCATGTACGGCAGCGTAGCCCGCCTATCGATGTCCCAGTTCCTCCCGAACACGAGGGCGCCGTCGGGCGTATACCCGTCCCAGGCTGCAATGGCGCTGCAGGCGCTGGGCGGCGCACCGCCCAGGGCCACGGTTGACAGCATGACTATTCCGGCATCGAGACGCGAGACCTCATCCTGGTTGAGACCCGATGTCTCAGCTATGCCCCCTAGCAGCTCCTTGAGGTTTTCGCTGAGTGTCCCTGTCCAGGAATCCGCGAACTCCCGCTGGCTGGAGACTGGCATTCCGCGCCGCGCTATGTCGTCTGTGATCTCGGTGAGGAACTGGCGCAGCTCGTCTCGCACAAGCCCTCCGTACTGCCGCCCCATCGCCCGCCAGGCGCCATTCAGGTTGAGCACCCAGCAAGAGCCGTCGCCGGTTTTGTATGCTTTGCCCCCTTCGTAACTCGCGTATTCAACGAGCTGGGCTCGGGTTTCCTCGGCGCCGCAACGCAGGGTCAAACCCACCACAGCGACTAGAACAGCCAGAACTACTATCACGGGAGCAAAACTGTGGTTCTCACGTATCTGCCCAATGCCCATTCTGGCACTACCTCCAATTATGTTGCGTCATCTGGCCGGGCTGAAGCTCATCTCGAATGTGACGCCGGGGTCGCCGGCGAACACGATCATGCCGCCTGCCGGCAGAGTCGCCGTGTCATGGCCGCTTGACCATGAGAACTCGGTGCACTTCCCGTTCTCATACACTGCGAAGGAGCCGTGCTCGGGCGTCTTCACGTGTATGGTTTTGCCTGCATCGGTTGGAGCGATGTGGTACCATACCGCATATCCGTCCGGGCTGATTGTGCACGTGGCGTCTCCCTCTGTGGGGAGGACGTCTATGTTCTTCTCGCTTACTGCAATCATGTTGCTCGCCTTAACGTACTCCTTGCCGTCCTGTACGCAAAATACCAGGTCCATGAGGTGGCGGCCTGACAGCACTGGGATCTACAGGGGCGACATCGCGGTGCTTGCGTCGACGATCTGAAGTGTTCTCATGTAGCCGGGCTCTTCCTTCGACAGCGAGATCCTGATCATGGCATCGGGGATGGTATAAGCCTGCGAGCTGAACTTCTCGTTTACAGGGTAGTAGGCTATCCCGTCTCTCAGAGACCAGGCACGCTGCACACTCTCTTCAAGCACGACCGGGGCAAGCTTTTGCATGTAGTAGTCGGTTACTACGGTGTGCCCCAGACCAGGGATGTTGATATACACCTCACGCTTTGCGTACGTGTGACCATTGGACTCTGTCACGAAGCTCACGCGCTTGCCCCCACTGGCCGCGGCGAATACGCCGTCGCCTATGTAGATGAGTGTTTCGGCGGGGGGAGCATCGTCACCGAGTGTGGTGATGGTCAACGAGCCGTCGGCTGCGATGTCCACTCTTACCAGGGAAGACCCACCGCCGTAGAGCCCCGAGTGCCCCAGGAGTGTGGGTGGCATCGCGGCGCGGGACTGGGCCGAAAGCACGCTCCGAGCGCTCGCCGAACCGGGGTCATCCATGAAGACCCGGGCGAACTTGCACAGGTCCTCGGCTGTGGAGTAGACTCCGCCTGTCCCTATTGCTCCCAGGGTGTCGACCGCCGCATGGCCGCCCACCCTGTCGACGTATGTCCGGGCCAGCCTATTGCGGTCGAAGTTATCCTGAGGCGTTGCCGTGTTGGTCATCCCCAGAGGAGCGGCTATGTTGCGCCTGATGAAATCGGTGTAACTCTCGCCGCTGACCCTCTCCACCACCAGCTTGGCTAAGGAGCCCATCAGGCCCGATGAGTGGTTTAGCGGCATTCGCACGGTGATCTGCCTGTAGCGTGGATCGGCCATGGTAAACTCGGGGATGTACGTAGTGACGGGGGCATCCAGTTCGACCTGGCATCGGTCTTCCAGTATCATGATTGCGGCAGCCGTGAACACCTTGCTGCTGGATCCGATCCCGTACATGGTGTCAGCCGTGATAGGGGCATCCTCGGTTCTGCTGTACACGCCGGCGTTGCCTGAAAGGATGATCTGCCCGTCGGATATCACGGCGTACTGAACGTTGGTCGCTCCCAGATCGTTAACGAGCACTGCGGCCTTCTGCTGCGCCAGCGCAGCAAGAGAAGGGCCCGGGGTCGGGGTCGAGGTCGCGTCCGGTTGCGCCCGCCGCGCCTGCGGCAAACACCGCGGGTACGAACAGTATGATCGTGGCCGGCAACAGCGACAGCAGTAGACGCGGTTTGTTCCTGATGTTCATTCCTCTCTTTCACTCCTCCCGAGGAAGCATGAGCAACGCCAAGAGACTGCAGTAATCAGGTGCGTCGCTAAGGTGGACCCCTTTGTCAAGACACTGTTAATGGGTTTGCTAAGCAACGCCCTCCATACTTCGTAATGGTCACTACGGTCCGCGCTATGGCCTGTCGGGCCGTCAAGCGGATCCGGGCGGGCTCCGGCTCCAACATGTCCCATGCCTTGCTCGCTCGGGTATCGATGTCGGGGCGGGCGCAGGTGTCATACGGGCGGC
>JAYFQW010000052.1 GCA_034926675.1 Clostridia bacterium
GTGTAAATTGCCGCTGTGATTCTCCTCAGATCCAGACTCCCGAATCTCCTCTAGTCTCATCGCTTGTCCCAGCTCTTCCGGTATGTGCGTCACATCTGCGAAACTGCTGAGCGTTGACGGCACGGTTTCATCCGGTGGGCGCCGCCGCCTGGGAGCCGCATCAGGGGCTCCTTGCCGGCGGCGGCGCTGTACCCCATGCGATTCCACAGCCGTGCTTCGGCCTGTTCGGGCAGCCGATAAGATGCACTGACGCCTACTCAACCGGAGGCAGCGCTATCGTCGCGTCAGCCGGCGGCAACAGTTTGCTCATGGACTCCTGGCTGAAGTATCTGCGCAACACGATCCACTCGTCGTTCTGCTCAATCATCACCGATCCGAGGAGTCTCAGCGCGGAATCATCGTTGGGAAAGATGCCTACTACGTCGGCCCGTCGCTTGATCTCCTTGTTCAGCCTTTCAAGAGGGTTTGTCGAGTGAATCTGTCTGTGGTGTTCCTTCGGAAACGCCATGTACGCCAGGATGTCATCTTCACATTCGCAAAGCATCTGCGCAACTTTGGGGAACCTTCCTTCCAGAGTGGCTGCGACCTGACGGAGCTGGGCCTTGGCGGTTTCCTGGTCGGGCTGAGCAAATATCGTCCGGATGTAAGCAGCGACCATCTGCTGGCCGGCCCGAGGCACATGGGCAAGCGCATTGCGCATGAAATGCACCGTGCATCTTTGCCACGACGCTCCGAGCAGAGCCTTCTGGATCGCTTTCTTGAGCCCCTCGTGGGCGTCGCTTATCACAAGCTTCACCCCGCCAAGTCCCCTGGACACCAGGCCCTTCAGGAATTCGTGCCAGAACGGCTCGCTTTCGCAGGGGCCTATGGCGAAACCGAGAATCTCGCGTTCGCCTGTCATCTTGACGCCCAGCGCTATCACCAGAGCCTTGCTTACAACACTGTGGTCGGATCTCACCTTCAGGTACGTTGCGTCTAGCCACAGATACGGGTAGGGACCCTCAAGCGGCCTGCTGAGAAAGAGATTGACCTCCTCGTCCAGTTCCTTAGCTATCCTCGAAACCTCGCTCTTGTCCATGCCGTCCAGGCCCAACGCCCTTACGAGGTCGTCCACCTTGCGCGTGCTGACTCCGTGGATGTATGCCTCCTGAACTACCGACAGGATGGCCTTTTCCGCCATCTTCCGGGGTTCAAGGAAGCTGGGGAAGAATGACCCCTCCCTAAGCTTGGGTATCCTCAGGTCCAGACTGCCCACTCGCGTCTCCCAAGGCCTGTCTCTATGTCCATTCCGAGATGTGGCCCTCTCGGGCGTCCTTTCGTATCTCCCTGCTCCGATCCTCTCTGCAGCTTCAAGCTCAATGAGCCTTTGGGTCAGGAGTTGCGCACCGTCCCTCAGGAAATCCGCATCCTCGTCCATTCCTATCTGGCGAAGAATATCCAACAGTGATACATTTCTCTTGGCAGCTGCCATCGTGGTTACCCCCTCGGATTGTATTGCTTTACACCCGAAGAGAACCACATGGCGGCTGTCCCTGTCAATACGCCCAGGATCCTTCCGCCGAATTTACACCACTACCTAAGACACTAAC
>JAYFQW010000053.1 GCA_034926675.1 Clostridia bacterium
GCTGAAGTGTTCGGAGACGTGACCATGACGGCCGCCTTACTAGATCGGCTGACTCATCACGTTCATACCTTTGTCCTAACGGGTCAATCATACCGACTAAAGCAAAGCAAGACACGAAGCGGGGTGACGAAAATGGCGGATCCCGGAGCATGCTCAGATCAGCCGGCGCCGTCCGAAACAGGTAGGATTTAGTGGTCAACTTTTCGATTGTCATTTACACACCCCAGTATCTCGGCAATGGTCTCGGCGGAGATACTTTGCAGTGTCATCACTACTGATGTAAGCGCCTGGCGTGTATATGGCTCTTGAGTACGCGCGGCAAGCCTCGTGAGTTCACTGATCTCGAATCCGTGTGTATTCGTGACTTTCATCCTTGGCATTGGCATGAACACTCGCTCCCTTCTACTGGGAGCCATTATACCAGCATAAGCGCCCAATATGGCAGGGAACTGTTCACTGCTGTGGTGCTTAGCTATAGTCGCACAGACGCCCAGTTCCACACGGGTCAATTCGCTTCGATAGCTTCCGCTCTGGAAGGCTCGACCACTCGCGTGGTCGTGAGTTTGGCGGACTTCTACGGGAAGGTCGAGCGCAACCTGGTGGCGGCACTTGAATGCGAGGGATGGCGGTTTGATCGCACCACGGGCGCCGATGGGCCCACGCGTGAACTCCTTGCGGACCTTCGCGACGAAGCTGTGGCCCACGGGCTTGAGATCTGCTCGTGCGCAGAGGCAGTCGACATGTCGGACCTGGGGATACGCCACGGCAAGTGCATCGATGACGAGCTGATTCGGAGCATATGGGGTATTGAGGTAGACGGCGGCAAGGACCCGGGCCAGAGGAGCGCGTGCGGCTGCGCGCCCAGCCGAGACACAGGCGCCAACAATACCTGCATCCACGGATGCAGATACTGCTACGCTACGGCTAGCTACAGAACGGCGCTCGACCGGTTCACCAGCCACAATCCGGACTCGCCGGATCTCGCCGGGCGGGTGCAATCAAGGGCCGGAGCGCAAAGGAGAAGAGGAATCCTCAGACACACAAGGCCAGGCTGAAAGCTCTGCAGGAAAGCGAGGACTTCGAGCGATAGGGGTCCGGAGAGCGCTGTTGTGCGTTGCCGAAAACGCCGGCGTATCCTCTTCCGAAGCATGCCGCATGGCTGTGCTGAGCACTGGGTCTGCCATCGTTGGCGTGAGCCCGAGCGAAACACCGAAAACGGGTGATAGACGAATGTGCTGTAATACAGTATGCTGTGACCATGGGGGTGGACGGCGTGGAAAGAAAGGACAAGTACAGGACGCAACTCTATCTAGATGAGGCCCGGTACCTCTTTCTCAAAGAGAGCGCGGCGAAGTACAACGTGAGTATGGCCGAGGTGGTCCGAACTCTCATCGACAAGGAAATGGGAGGCGCGGAAGCGGTCACGGAAGAAGACCCGTTGTTCCGTATCGCCGCAGCTGCCGTGACCACAGGGCGCGCAGACGGGTCCACCGAGCACGATCGCTATGTCTACCGGCCCAGGTGCGCTGGATCCGACCGTCCGGGAGCGCCTGTGGGAAACGGAGGTATCCGCGATGATGCGCCCCGCTGAGTGGCTCTTCATCGACACTTCCGCCTTCGTTGCGATGTACGATGCGGGCGATAAGTACCACGAGGCAGCAAAGGGCTTCTTCACGCCGGAGAACATGCGAGACCTTAAGGTGCGGTTGGTGACCACGAACTATGTGTTTGCCGAGGTGTACTCCTACTTCTGTAGGGCCCATGAGGATGCAATAGCAGTGGGCGCCTATATTCGAGAGAGCAAAGTCCTGCGCTGCATCCGTGCGGAGCCGGCCGACGAAGAGGCCGCCTGGGAGCTTGCGCAGAAATACCACGATAAGGATTTCAGCTTCGTCGACTGCTTGAGTTTCGCCATCATGTCGAGAATCGGATGTAGCAAGGCGTTCACGTTCGATTCGCATTTTGGGCAGATGGGCTTGGAGATGCTGCCGGACATGACCCGGGGCCAACGTTGAGTGGAACTGGGTGATGCTTAGTTTCGGGGGTCAGCTTCGCGCCTACCGCCTTCCGCGCCTCGGGCCTAACCGTCCATAATCCCTGCCTGTCCGCCCGGGCCCAGGTGACTTCCGCCCATAGCCCATGCATCGCTAGATTATGAGGAGTTACTGCCTGTACCCTGCACTTCCTGATAAATATCATAATAATGCGAAGGACTCCCAGTTAGTCATAATGAATGAGGCCGGCCCCATCATCGCACTGCGTAGGTTACACTGTAGTTAGCACAGCAGTGCAGAGCTACATACGAAGGGGGCCAGCCAGCATGAATCGTATCACAAAGTACGTCGGTTTGGATGTGTCCAAGGACAAGATCGCTGTGGCTATTGCAGACAGCAACATGGGTCGCTCGCACTACTATGGCGAGATCCGCAATACAGTAGAGGATGTGAGGAAACTCGTTAGCCCAACTTCCGCACTCGGGCACGCGTTTTCGCCTGATTTGTAGGAGGGCGTAAACTGAAAGCCGTGGTAGAACGCATTCCGTCTTCTCGGAAAGCTCAAATAGTGACTAAAAGAGGAACCCTCAGAATCCGACGCGGTTCGGCGCCGGAACCCGAGCACATCAGAATCTACGATGCCCTGGGCCTTCCGCACGCCATCATGACGCCAATCAAAACATGGTCCAGTACATAGTGACTAGTTTTCGCTCTTCGC
>JAYFQW010000054.1 GCA_034926675.1 Clostridia bacterium
AACGTCCTGTCCTCAGCGTCGTCGTTCACATTGAGCTTCAAGCCCTCAGCGTATCCCTGAATCAACGCAATAGGCGTCTTAAGCTCGTGGGATACGTTGGCGATGAACTCCTTGCGCATCTCGTCGATCTGCCTTTCACGCTGGATGTCTCGCTGAAGACACTCATTCGCCTGCATAAGCTCGCCTATGGTGGCCTCAAGCTTCCGGGACATGGTGTTGATGCTCATTCCGAGGGCTCCGATCTCGTCGTCGGAGGCCCCAGAGTACTCTGACGTGAAGTCCAAACGCGCGACCTTCTCTGCGATCACCTTCATGTCCTCGACTGGTTTTGTGAAGCGTGCAGCGTACCAATAGGCTGCGACGCTGCCCGCCGCCACCATTACGGCCCCGCTGATCAGGAAGAACCTATTTGCGGCTGATGCACTCTCCCGAATTGGCGCGAGCGGGGTGCGCAGGAACACGTACCCGCCATCGGATAGCACGCCCACAAGACTGATGAAGTCGAGCTTGAGTCTGTCGTCACGGGTATGGCCCATCACCTGGTAGTCTTTCTCAAGATCAGCAGTTGCGCGCCTGAGCAGGTCCGATGGAAAGGGCTCAAACGCTGGCCGCGGCGCGGGCGCAGGCACGGGCGCAAGCGCCGGACCCTGCCCCGATACGGGCCCGGGGGCAGTCGCCTGCCCCGGTGCAGACCGGGGCGCGGTCGCTTGCGCTAACGCCGATGCAGGCGCGGTCTCTGGCGCGAACACAGGCCCGGGCGCTGGCCCAGATGCTGGCGCAGGCTCCGGCTCAGCCCCTCCCGCGGGCGTCGGGCCCTGATATTTCGAGGATCTATCGGGCATAGTGGAATACCTCAAGCCGAAGTCAGCGTCTACAACAACTACGACCAGGCCCTCTTTGCGTTCCAACGTCTCGAGGCCCAATAGCAGCTCAGTGGCATCATTCCTCTCGTAAAGCTGCCGGATATGCCGGTAGTTGTTGATCAGGGACGACGTCTTGACTCTATGATAGTACACATCGAGCAGCTGCCAGTTGAGCACCCAGGACATCAGCACGTACATCACTACTACCCCGACGATGCCCACGAAGAGCTTACCTCTGATGGATCTGATCTTTAGCAGTCTCATTCCGCGTCTGCCTCGAATCTGTATCCTACTCCTCTTACCGTTTGGATGTACTCTGCTGCTTGTCCAAGCTTCGACCGAAGCCGTTTCACGTGGGTATCTACGGTTCTGGCGTCGCCGAAGTAGTCGTAGTCCCACACCGAATTGAGCATCTGATCACGTCCTACGGCGCGGCCAGCGTTGTCCATGAAATACACCAGCAGTTCATATTCCTTGGGGCTGAGATCCACCCTCTCACCTGCCACGGTGGCGGCGTGCTTCGCCTCGTCCACGTAAAGCAGCCCGAAACGGCGCACTTCTCCGGCCCCTGCCTGTGCACGCCTGAGCAGCGCTTTCGCTCGTGCGACCAGTATCATAGGGCTGAAGGGCTTTGTGATGTACTCATCCGCCCCGATGTCAAAGCCGAAGAGCTGGTCATTCTCTTCGGCTCTGGCCGTAAGCATGATTATGGGCACTTGTGATCGCTTGCGTATCTCGCGGCAGACCACCCATCCATCCAGGCCAGGCATCATTACATCCAGAATGACCAGCTCAATACGGGGATCGTCTAGGTACATGTCCAGAGCTTTGCGACCGTCTTCAGCTTCAAGGATGACGAAGCCTTCGCGTCTCAGGAAGTCTGAGATTAGCCTTCGCATTCTGCTTTCATCATCTGCGATGAGGACTCTGGTCACGATCTATCCCGTCCCTTGCTCGGCCCGCCTACTTGGCAGCGAGGCTCGCAACGTCGCCACCGGTGAGCGCGTGTATTTTCATCAGTTGAACGAAAAGATCCGTCTCAGCCTGAATGACCTTGTAGCTGGCCTGATTCGCTGAGCTTATTTCATTGTCCATCTCATATTGTAGCATCTCGCCGTGGCTGAACCTAATCTTGGCAACCTCCAGGTTCGCTGCAGCCAGTTGAGCCGAGATGGTCTGCATGTCAAGGCTGCGCACCAGCGACTCCAGGCTTGCCAGCGCATCTGCCACGGAGCTGGTCAGCGACTTCTCAGCATCTGCCAGCCTGGATTTGGCATCTTTGTACGTCTTCTCTGCGGCTTCGCGCTCGGTCTTGGTTGCTATCATCGGATCCTGCAAGGCTTCGTTCTTCCTGCGAGCCAGGTCCTCAGCAGCGGCCGCAGAGAAGCAGGTCGAGCTCGCTGCGCCTGCAGCCTTCAGAATCGCTGCGCCGTCATGTTCTCCGGCGCCGGTGAAGAGCGAACTCACATCGGTGGTCAGCACGATCTTATCCACCAGCGCCATGCCTGCGTTCTCGCAGAAATCCTGCTTCGACTGCTTCACGCTCTTCTGTGCCTTAACAAGTGAGTCGGTTGCCGACAGATACGAATTCTCCTGTTCCAATACGGAATCCTTGGTTGTCAAGCCCGCTTCATAGCGCAACTTGGCCACGCGCAGGCGTTCGGTGGCAACTGAAAGCGATACCTGCCTGGCCTCGAGATCTCTCTCAGCCTGCCCCAGGCCCACGTAGGCCTGTACTGCCTTCAGGGCCACGTTATTCAGCGTCTCCTGAAGCGCCAGTCTCTTGGTTTCCGCCGCGTTCTTGAGTTCCTCTATAGTAAGCAGGGCCTTCTTCTCGTCAACAGCGCGTTTCCATTGGGTCTGCGCGTCTTCGGCGCTCTCGCGCGCAGTCGAGACCTCGCTGCTGTTCTGCACGTAGGCCGCTATGTACTTGGGAAGGTCTATCTGCATGGTACTGCCATTCTGAGCTGCTCCTGCGATTCCACTGATAACTACCACGAATGCGAGTATCAATCCGACTGTCTTGGGTGTGCATGTTGATTTCACTTAGTCCACCTCCAAATCCTTGTGTGAGCATACGCACTATCGCGGGTTATGCATCCGAGCGGGCTATGTATCCGAGCGGGCCTACATCCCGCACATGTTCATCAGGGTGTACCAGGTTTGCCAGACTCCGCCCCAGTTCGCTACGTAGTTGTCACGGGAGCGTTTCAAGTTGAGCTGCGCCCTCTCCAGGTCCACCAGCAGCAGGTCGCCTTGTTTGTACGACTGGAGAGCGGTGTCGTAAGACCGTTGCGACTCTTCCAGCTGTGCCTGCCATCTTGCGGCAGACCATGTGTCCATGTTCAACTGCTCCAAGCTCTTCTCTATCGTTTCAGCCAACGCTTCACGCTTGTTGCCAACGGACTGCCTACGTTGTTCCGCAGTGATCTCCGCCTTGCGCACGTCGAGGGAGCGTGAGAGCGCAATACTCCAATTCGCCGACGCCGTAAGCTTGGGCGCACTGTCGCCCGATGATAGCTGGGCTTCTATCGCAACTGTGGGCAGCAGGCTCTTCACTGATTCCAGGTCACGCAGGGCGGAATCCAAACTCGCCTGAGCCTGCGCGAGCTCGACATCGTAGTTAGTAGCGGCGTGCACCAAGTCCTCAAGGCTGGGGATCTCCGCGCCGAACTCCGGCAAGTCGCCGAACTGCGCCTGGGTCATATCCTCCCCCGACATTTTCGCGAGCTCCAGCTTCATCCATTTCTCGTCGTTCACGGCCTTGGCCAGGGCGATTTCGCAGTCCAGCACTGTTAGGCCTGCCTGCGCCACCTCGCTATCGGCGGCAATACCCGCATCTCGCCTCCTCTTTGCTATCTCCAGCGCCACTTGCGCCAGGCGGTGCTCTTCCTGCGCGATCGCCGAAGCCTTCACCGACTTCAGAGCGTTGATGTACGCCTTTCGGGCGTTGAGCCTCATCGATCCTTCTGCTGCGACCAGTTTCAGGCGGGCCATTGCCAGTGCGGACTCTCCTTCTTCACTCGGCCCTGCCGACCCCAGAAGCTTCCGCGCTAGGCCACTGACGCCGCTGCTGCCTACTGCAAGCCACGTCCGGGGAAGCGTGTACGATAGCTTGATTGAACCTGTTGATCTATCCATGTCATAGCTTCCGGTGATGCCGACCCTCTCGGTGATCGGAACCTTTGCAGATATCTTCTTCGCGTCGCTGCGATCAGCTGAGGGATCAGCCCCAGAGCTTCCGGCAGTTGACACGCCGCCTGACACTGTGAGGCTGGCGGAACGCACCGGGATGCTGAGGCCCTCGGAAATGGTCGCCAGATCCAGCTGGCTCTGAGCGTCCAGGCTGTTCTTCCAGGTGTTCACGGCCGCCTCAACGAACGCATCAATGGACCATTCAGGGGCCTTTGCCTGCCCACTGCCTTGAGCCGATGTGGCCAATGCCAACATGAGCAGGGTTGCCATCACGGCAACTGCCAGTCCTGCATGTGCCTGCCCTTTGACCTTGGTGATGCTGGCAATGCGGGGTTCCGCTGTCATTCGTATCTCAACCCCTCAATAGGATCTAGTTTGGCGCCCTTATACGCCGGGTAGGCCCCGAAAAACACCCCCACTATCAACGACAGGGTGAATCCTAGCACTACTGACCGCATGTCCACAGCAGTAGGCCACCCGAACATGCGGCTCACAATGTTCGAACCAAGGAATCCCACGGCGATGCCCAGAAGGCCGCCGGCGACACTGAGGGCGGCTGCCTCCAGCATGAACTGCATCAGTATCTCGACTTCCTTTGCGCCGATGGCCTTGCGTATGCCGATCTCCCTGATCCTCTCTGTCACCGATACCAGCATGATGTTCATGATGCCGATCCCTCCAACCAGCAGCGATACCGCAGCAATGCCCGAGAGCAGCGCCGTCATCGTGCCGCTTACGTTCGACGCCACCTCTAGCATGTCGGCCTGGTTGGATACTCTGAACGAATTCTCATCTCCCGTGGCCATCATGAGCGTTGCATATATCTGATCGTAGGCAAGGTCCATGGCTGATTCGCTCACCGCCTGGGCCACTATGGCATTGATGTTCTTGTTGCCGGTGATGCGCTGCTGCATAGTTGTGTATGGCACATACATGGAATTGTCCATACTGCTCAAACCGCTGTCTCCCTGGCGCTGCGTCACGCCCACCACCGTGAAACGAACTCTGTCAAGACGGACTTTCTGGCCCATGGGGTCTTCCTCACTGAACAGCTCATCGGCAAGATCGGCTCCAAGCACGCAATTCCACGAACTCTGCTCGATGTCGGCATCAGTGAGGAACACGCCTCGAGCCATCTTCAGGTTTCTGACTGCAGAGTAGTTCGCCGTCGTGCCCATGACCGTGGTGGTCATCCCCTCTGAGCCATAGGCCACAGTGCCCTGGCTCTGCACCTGAGGCGCCACATTAGCCACGGCATTGATCCTCTCAATGCTCGGAAGGATGTCGCTGGTGATCAGGGACCTGGAGCTACGATAACCACTGCTCACAGTGATCAGGTTAGCGCCTAGTCGCTGTATCTGCGACTGCGTCTGCCTCTGGGCGCCCGTGCCGATCGACACTGTGATGATCACGGCCGACACTCCGATAATTACCCCCAGAGCAGTGAGAACCGACCGGAATGGATTGCTGGTCAACCCGTCCATGGCAAGCTTAAGGTTATCGGCCGGCCTCACTGTAATGCACCTCCTGGCGGGGAGAACCTGTCTTCAACGCACAGCCCGTCTCTGAATGTGAGCACCCTGGGGGTATAGCGCGCAATGTCGGGCTCATGGGTTACGATTATCACTGTTATGCCCTTCTTGTTCATGTCGGTCAGGACGTCCATTATCTCGTAGCTAGATCTACTATCGAGGTTGCCGGTGGGCTCATCGGCCAGAACCAGCCGGGGTCTGCTCACCAAAGCGCGGGCTATTGCCACCCTCTGCTGCTGCCCCCCTGATAGTTCACTTGGTCGGTGCCTCGCCCGATCCGCAAGCCCCACCATCTGAAGCGCACGCAGGGCTTCATCGCGCCTCTTGCGGGGGTGCATGCCCGCGTAGATCAAGGGCAACTCCACATTGCCCAGAGCATTCAGCTTCGGCAGCAGGTTGAACGACTGGAATACGAACCCTATAGTGCTGTTCCTAGCTTGGGCAAGCTGGTTCGAACTGAGGCCTTCAACTGGCCGCCCCTCCAACTTGTACTGGCCGGAAGTCGGCTTGTCCAGGCAACCCAGGATGTTCATCAGTGTGGATTTGCCTGAGCCCGAATGTCCCATGATGGACACGAACTCTCCCTCGTCCACCTTGAGATTCACCCCCCGGAGAGCGCGGACCTCAACCGAGCTCTTGCCCATGGAGTAGGTCCTAGTCACATCCTTAAGCTCAATGATGCTCAATGCCGTCACCCCTATCTTCCAGCAGGCCCGCCGAACCCACCCGGCATTTCGCCCGGCATTCCAGGCATCATCGAAGGCATGGCGGAGTCCGACTGCCGTCCAGTCGTTCTCATTGATCCGCTGGATCGGCTGGAGTTTGACGAGCCTGTAGATGAGCCCATAGACGCGCCCGTGGACGAGCCTGAGGCTCTAGGATTGGCCAACGCGACCGTATCGCCCATGGAGAGGCCCTCCAGTATCTCAGTGCCTGCGCTGGTCTGCATACCGGTTTTCACCTGGCGCATCTCCACGGCGCCGTTGGCACTGTACACTCGGACTCTACTCTCGCCTCGCCGTGTCTCCAGGGCACTATTGGGCACGATAAGTGCATTCTCCACTCGGCCCACCACGATGCTGGCTTCAGCGCTCATTCCAGGCCTGATCTCCTTGGCGGCGTTGTCGAGGCGGATATCGACGTCATACACCACGACCCCCGACTTGGTCTGGCCCATCTTGCTCACGAATCCAACGACTCCGCCATATGCCGTGCTGCCGAGTGCATCAAAAGTCACCTGAGCTGCCTGACCCGCCTGCACTGACCCGATGTCGTACTCGTCGACTGTGACGCGCACGACGACATCGGCAATCTCGGTGATCACTGCCGCAGCACTGGTCGTTGCCACCGACTGCCCAACAGCGCTGTTCAGACTGCTCACCACCCCGGCTACCGGAGCGCAGACCATACTGTCGGCTGACTTAGTGACCAGGCGATCCAGCCTGAGCTGGGATGCCGCCAGCGCCTCTTTGGCTTGCGCCGCGTCTGACTGAGCCGACTTCATCTCAGTCGCAGTGGCAGCCCCCTTATCGTACAAGCCGCGGATCTTCACAAGCTTGTCGTCCGCGTTCCTGAGGCTGTCGCGCTTCTGCCTTGCATCAGACTCCGCCTGCTGCACATCCAACTCGTCACGCTCAAGCCTGAGGAGCACGTCGCCTGCCTGCACCTCGTCGCCTGATTTAACGAGCACCTCGGCCACCATGCCCGCTTTGGCAGGGTAAACGCTAGTTGCACGGAGGGCCTGCACATTCCCTGTGGAGTAGATGTCACTGGAGAGGTCCCCCCGCCTCACCTCGATGGGTATGTAGGGGTTCACTGCAGTGCGCGATGCGGACTTGGATCGACTCCTCCACACAAGACCAACGGCAACAGCTCCCGCAACGAGAAGCAGTATGACCGCGGCAACAGCTCGTTTACGTTTCATGACTTCAAACCTCTCTTTAGACCTCCGTCAATCACTGCCTGAGTCCAAGCTACAGCAGTTGTGTGTCAGGCGTGTGAACGTGCGATGAACGTTTCTGTGACGAACGTTTCCGTAACAAGCGTTTCCGCCGAGTTCGAGTGTGAGGGGGGGCGTAGGAATTGGATGCAGAGAAGGTGGGATACCAGGGATGTGCGGATGCAATGCTGGTCATGCTCGATGCGCGCGGGGATTGGCCAAGCAGTCCAGTACGCCTGATTGTAGGTGAGCACCGTTGACCAGAACATATGTTCTTGATAGGATGGAGCTAACGCTTAGTCGCCATTCACACGTCATTGGAAAGGTACGTGCTGCCACGATGAGTTCGCTGAATCTCACCAGAGCACAAGCCCGCCGTTTCATGCTGGCGCACCAGAATCTGTGGCCCCCTCATAGTCTCACCGGCAAACCAGGCATACTTGAGCACGTATCGCGGGTAGGATGCATCCAGTTCGACCCGCTCGATGTAGTCGGGCGAAACCCCGAACTCGTGCTGCAATCCCGCGTTGCCGACTTTGTCCCTGTAATGCTGCAGGAACTGCTGTATACCGATAGGCGTCTGGTGGATGGCTGGGACAAGATGATGTCCATCTACTCAGTAGAAGACTGGCCGTTCTTCAGGCGCCAGAGGGAGGCGACCATCCACGATCTGGGAGGTCCGGATGGACCTATCTCCTCGGTCCTTCCACAGATCCGCAGGGCCATAAGCGAACAGGGCCCGGTCTCCTCGATCGACCTTCATCACGATGAGCGTGTAGACTGGCCATGGGGGCCTGCGCGACTGGCGCGTGCCGCATTGGAGAGCATGTACTGGCGCGGAGAACTTGTCATAGACCATAGAGTTCATACACGCAGGGTGTATGACTTCGCCTACCGCCATATCCCAGAGGGACTGCTGTCGGAAGCCGACCCTAACATCACGGATATGCAGTACTATGACTGGCGTGTCGCAAGGCGCATAGGCGGAATTGGTCTGCTGTGGGGCAAGTCCTCTGACGCATGGCTCGGAATTCCCGGGCTCAAGGCTGGAGAGCGTGCGGAGGCTCTGGCCCGTCTGACCAGCAGCGGCAAGGTCGTCGAGGTATCGGTGGAAGGGGTCGGCTCTCCGCTGTACATGAGGCGAGCGGATCTGTTGCTCCTCGACAACGTGCTAAGCTCGCCCATCCCGCCGCCGCGCGCCACGGTGTTGGCGCCGCTGGACAACCTGCTCTGGGATCGACGATTGGTCAAAGAGCTCTTCGATTTTGAATACAGGTGGGAGGTGTACAAACCCGTCTCCGAGAGGCAATATGGCTACTACGTGCTCCCCATTCTGTACGGCGACCGCTTCGTCGCCAGATTCGAGCCCAAACGTGACAGAGACGCCAGATCGATTAGGATAATGGACTGGTGGTGGGAGCCCGGAGTCGAGCCGTCCCTAGAGATGCAGGCCAGCCTGGCAGATTGCTTCCGGAGGTTCCTGTCGTACATCGGCGCGGATCAACTAGTTGTCGACGAGAAGATTGCCAGGAGGGCGGACGCAGACGATCTGAGCTGGCTCTCTTGATTCTGGCATGCCGCACTGGCCAACGCGCAGTCGCACAAGAAGCGCCACCATGCCGCACTGGCCAACGCGCAGTCGCACAAGGAGCGCCACGCTGGCGCCCTCCCTCACCGAATTTGAGCGATCGCACCATTCGAACCCCAGGTCGCCTGCACCGCTGGTTCCTACGAACAGCGAAGACGCAACGGAGTAGCTCCCGCCTGGGGCCTGGACGCCGAGGCTGGAATCCCAGTCTCCCCTGATGTCGCTGAGCGTGCCCACCTTTGCTTGTCGTAACTGATCACGCCAGACCCTCCGGATCCCAACTGCCGCTGCGCGTTCCTCCCCGCCTCCCCCGGAACCCGGTCCGCCGCTGCGCGTTCCTCCCCGCCTCCCCCGGAACCCGGTCCGCCCGCCCGCGCCGGAACCAGCGTCCGCCGTTTCACCCCAGAACGAGAACCTCGGCGCCTCCGCCTGTGACTGTGCACCCGAACAAGTACAAGAGCGTATACGGCAGGCGGCGCCGCCGCGCCGCCTTTCCTTTATGCCCAGCTACGCGCGTTTTGGCCCCCGCGGGCATCCCGACACTGGCGGTCCACTAGGGGCACTCAGTGGTGCTTCAGTGGCGCCTCGACGGTGCACGCCCCGAGATCGGGCGGAGTTTCTCATTTCTGAGTGCGAGCCGCCGGAAAATCCTCACGGATGAGAATCTACACCCACCGTTTCACCCAAAAATGAGAATCTCGGCGCCGCCGGCCGTGATCGCTCCCCCGAATGGACGCAAGAGCATAGGCGGTAGGCGGCGCCGCCGCGCCGCCTTTCCTTCATGTCCAGCTACGCGCGTTTTGGCCCCCGCGGGCATCCTGGCAACAGCGATCTGCTCGCGATCCACTGACGGCGCTCATCCGCGCCTCGATGGCGCACGCCCTGGGGTCGGGCGGAGTTTCTCATTTCTGAGTGCGAGCCGCCCGAAAATCCTCACGGATGAGAATCTACACCCACCGTTCCACTCAAAAATGAGAATCCCGGCACCGCCGGCCGTGATCGCTCCCCCGAATGGACGCAAGAGCATAGGCGGTAGGCGGCGCCGCCGCGCCGCCTTTCCTTTATGCCCAGCTACGCGCGTGTTGGCCTCGGCGGGCATCCTGGCAACGGCGATCTGCTCGCGATCCACTGACGGCGCTCAGCCGCGCCCCGACGGTGCACGCCCCGAGATCGGGCGCAGTTTCTCATTTCTGAGTGCGAGTCGCCGGAAAATCCCCACGGATGAGAATCTACACCCGCCGTTCCACTCAAAAATGAGAATCTCGACGCTGCCGCTCGCGACCGCTCACCTGAGCAGCCAGCGGAAGCAAGTGGGCTGGCGGATTCCAGCCAGTTCCCAGGATACGGATTTCGTGGTATTATGTGTGGTAGTACTCATTTCGGGAGGTATCGGCCATGACACTTCAGGGCATCATCCGTCGAGTGTTGTTCACAGTGCTTCCGACGGATCGGCGCCTTCGGGACGTCGACGTTCGTCTGCGCATGCGTATGCAGGGAAGAGCGCCCGATACGCTTTCGGGATGGGCGGCGGCTGCGGACATGGACACTGAAACCGCTCGCCGCAGCCTGAATCGACTGATGGAGTTCGGATGGGCTGACAGAATCGCCAAGGACGGACCTGGAAGGCAGCTCATCGGCCCCTGTATGCCTATCGCAGTTGAGGCCGTGGTCGCGGAGAGACTCCAGTTGGTGCGACTCAGTGTCGCAAGAGTCGGAGAGTGGCTGATGATGTGCTGGCTGGACCTGTTGGCGGCTTCTGACGACATCATCGACAATTCCCGTCCCGGGTGGCTGAGATCACCAGGCAGTTCAGCTCGCTTCGAACTGGACAGGGAGTACCCATCTGCGCGCGTGGCCTTTGAGTTCCAGGGCTCGCAGCATCTCGTCATAGGCGGGCCCTACGCTCACACCCAGGAGGAGTATGCCAAGCAGGTCGACCGTGACAACATCAAGGCGGGCATATGTGTGCGAAACCGGTACCGGCTCATAGAGATCACCAAGGAAGATCTGACTCTCGATAGGATGATATCCAAGGTTCAAGGCGTGTTGCCGATCGCTTACTATCTCAAAGGAGGGCCAATAGAGGCAGCCCTTTCCGACATGAGCCGCGCGTACATAAGCTACACGCCGCCGAACTAGATGTAGAGATAGGCGGGCTTGTGAACCACCTCTGGTGGTCTCACTGAACTCACTAGGATCTCACTGATGCGAGCCGTGCGCGGCGCTCAAGCGCCGCGTTCCTTTATGTTCAGTCACGCGTCCAGCTACGCGCGTTGCGCCCACCGCGGACATCCCAGCACCAGCGATCCACTAACTACACTTAGTCGCGCCCCGACGGCGCGCCCTGGGGCCAGGCGGACTTTCCCACATTTGAGCGCGACCCGTCGCATACTCCTCACGGATGAGAATCCGCACCCGCCGTTTCGCCCAGAAATGAGAATACCGCCCCATCCCGTGCGCCGCAGCTCCACTTCAGCTCCACCGCAGCTCCACTTCAGCATGCGGGAGTCCGGTCGATATTCGTCAAACATGGAGGAATTCCGGGTGTCTGTGCGAACCCTCCAGCCGAGGGCTTCATTCTGGAATGGCCCGGTCCCGCTCTGCACGAGCGCATGTCGAGGTATGGGGGTGTAACCCAGATGAAGAAGATCTCCAGGGTTCTCGTCATGGCTGTCTGCCTGTCCATGGCCATCATGATGTCCGGCTGCACAGCATCGCCTGAGAAGACGGCTGAGAGATTCCTTGACGCAGTCAGGTCTCTCGACGCGACTGAAGCAGCCAAGTACGTGCTTGACGCAGACAACTCGGATCTGGTGGACCGGTTCTCGCCGGAAAGACTGGAGCAGGCCAAGTTCCTCAAACCGGTATTCGGCAGGATCACGTATCAGCTGCAGAAGCCCAGCGTTAGCAGTGGTGTGGCGACTGTTCCCGTGAGAATCACCTGCGTGGATGTGCCGAGAGTAATGGGAGGCGTAGTAACACAAGCGATCAGCGCGGCCTTCGCCTCAAGTTTCAGTGGCGAATCCCAGGACATGGACATCTACGTAGAGCAGCTGTTGGTGAATGCCGTCAATGACCCCAGTGCCCCAATGACCACAGTCGACACTGTCTTGCCGCTGAGGAAGGTCCACGGCAGATGGCTCCTCGCGTTCGACGATGAATCAGCCGACGCCTTCCTAAACGCCGTAACGGGCAACCTTGGGAAGGCCCTCGACCTGTGAGGGCCCCCCATTTCCTCGAAGTGGTTGCACCGGTCAAACTGCCTCGTCATACGCCCCGGCGAACTGGCTGTTGTACAACTCGTAATAGAAGCCGCGCTTCGCAATGAGACTCTCATGATTACCCTGCTCAACGATGCGGCCGCTGTTCATCACAAGGATGGTGTCGGCGTGGCGGACCGTAGATAGCCGGTGAGCGATGACGAAGCTAGTTCGGTCCTTCATCAGCCTGGC
This sequence comes from Clostridia bacterium, assembly GCA_034926675.1. Classification (NCBI taxonomy): domain Bacteria; kingdom Bacillati; phylum Bacillota; class Clostridia; species Clostridia bacterium. Next base: position 12,570 of record JAYFQW010000054.1, read on the forward strand.
CATTGCTTTCTGAATCAGCACCTCGGTACGGGTGTCGACCGAGCTTGTCGCCTCGTCGAGGATCAGTATCTCGGGATCGGCGAGGAACGCTCGGGCAATGGTGAGCAACTGCCTCTGCCCCTGTGAGATATTGGACGCATCATCGCCTAGCTGGGTGTTGTACCCATCGGGCAGGGTCTTCACGAAGTGCTCAACGTACGCGGCCCGGGCCGCGCCCGCAATCTGCTCATCGGTGGCGTTCTCGCGACCGTACGCAATATTGTCCCGAATACTTCCATCAAACAGCCAAGTGTCCTGGAGCACCATTCCGAATATGCTTCGAAGGCCGTCGCGGGTCATGTCGCGGATGTCGATGCCGTCAATGGTGATGCTGCCGCCATCGATCTCGTAGAAGCGCATGAGCAAGTTGACCAGCGTTGTCTTGCCGGCTCCTGTCGGACCGACGATGGCCACCGTCTGCCCGGGTTTCACGTCAAGGTCCATGGCATCGATGAGCGGAACTTCGGGCTTGTATCGGAATGACACATTGTCGAACACCACATGACCTCGCACATCCTTGAGAACCACGGGATTGGCAGTATCGGGGATCTCCTCCTCCTCATCGAGCAGTTCGAACACGCGCTCGGCCGATGCGACAGCAGACTGCAGGACGTTCATGATGCTTGCCGTCTGAGTAATCGGCTGAGTGAACTGCCTTGAATACTGAATGAACGCCTGGACATCCCCTAGTGAGATGGCGCCGTTTGCCACTCGGATACCTCCGATAACGCAGACCGCCACGTAGTTAAGATTGTTGATGAACTGCATGGCCGGCTGGATAATGCCGGATATGAACTGGGCATCAGAACCCGCCTTGTACAGGCGTTCATTTTCCTTGTCAAATGCCTCAATTGCCTCCTGCTGACGGTTGAACACTTTGACGATTCTGTGGCCCGTATACATCTCCTCGATGTGCCCGTTGAGCTTGCCGGTGCTGTCCCACTGGGCGGTGAACTTCTTCTGGGAGCGCTTGGCAATCGCAATCGCGATGGCTACACTCATAGGCACTGTGCCCAATGCAATTGCAGCAAGCAGCGGACTGATGGAGAACATCATGATCAACACGCCGATGACCGTAAGCAGCGCGGTGATGAGCTGGCTCATGCTCTGTTGAAGCGTGCTGCCAATGTTGTCCATGTCGTTCGTCACGCGGCTCAGGATTTCGCCGCGAGTATTGCTGTCATAGTACTTTAGGGGGAGCCTCGCCAGTTTGGCGTCCACCTCTTTGCGCAAGCCGTAAACGGTTTTCTGAGCGACGCCTGCCATGGTGTAGTGCTGCAGCCAGCCGAAGATGGCGCTCAGGACGTACACCCCCACAAGGATCAGCAGAATTCTCCCGATTGCGGGAAAGTCGACGCCAACCCCTGGCCTAATGCTCATCCGGGAGAGCATATCCGCCATCTGCTCATGCCCGCCTGCCCTGAGCATGCTGGCGGCCTGCTCCTGCGTAACCCCTGGCGGGAATCGTTTCCCGATGATGCCCTCAAAGAGAAGGTTGGTCGCTTTGCCGAGGATCTTGGGCCCTGCAATGCTGAAGATTACGCTGACGATGGCCATCGCAACGACAGCAGCAAGCCGCGCCCTATGCGGCTTTAGGTAGCGTGCAAGCCTTCTCAGCGACCCTTTGAAGTTCCTGGCCTTCTCCCCAGGCGCCATCCCGCCGTGGAAGCCAAAACCGCGTTGTGGACGCATGGGCCCTTTGTTCTCACTCATGCGATTTCCTCCTCTGAAAGCTGTGAATGCACGATCTCGCTATACACCTCACAGCGCTCCATCAGTTCCTGATGGGTCCCTATGCCGGCGATCATGCCATTGTCAAGCACGATAATGCGGTCGGAATTCATGATAGTGCTCACGCGCTGAGCAACGATGAACACGGTCGAATTCCTCACCACATCCCTTAGTGCTGCTCGAAGCTGAGCATCGGTCTTGAAGTCCAGAGCGGAGAAACTATCATCGAAGACATATATCTCAGGTCTTTTCACAAGTGCGCGGGCAATGGCCAGGCGCTGCTTCTGTCCGCCGGATAGGTTCGTGCCCCCCTGCGCGACAGGGGCTTGGAGCTGATCAGGCATCTCCGAAACGAAACCCTTGCCCTGAGCCACCTCAAGCGCATGCCAGAGTTCCTCGTCAGTGGCGTCCTCATTGCCATAGCGCAGGTTGCTTGCAACGGTCCCACTGAACAGGAACGCCTTCTGAGAGATGAAACCGATTCTCTCCCTCAACGCGTCCTGGCTCAATTCCCGGACGTCCACACCGTCCACCATCAAACTGCCGCCGGTGACATCGTATAAACGTGGAATCAGGTTGATCAATGTGGATTTCCCGCAGCCAGTGCCTCCGACGATGGCGACGACCTCTCCCGGCCGGCCCGAGAACGAAATGGCCTTGAGCACGGGTGCCTCCGCGCCTGGGTAGGTGAACTCAACATCTCGGAATTCCACGGTTCCCTCAGTTGAACCGATCTCGACAGGCCTCTGCGGATCCTCAACAGACGGCTGCGTTTCCAGCACCGCCTGAATGCGCTGAGCCGATGCAACAGCGCGCGGAATCATGACAAACATGATCACGGCCATCATGACCGACATGAGGATCTGAATGGTGTAGGCCAGGAAGGCAGTCAGGTTTCCGATGGGCATGGCGCCGCTATCGACTCTGCGAGCGCCGAACCAGATGATGGCCGCTGCGGACAGATTCATGATCAGCATGAGCACCGGCATCATCAGGGCAAACATCCTGTTGATCTTCAGAGCAGTGGAGGTAAGATCCCTGTTTGCTTCGTCAAACCGCCTTGCCTCGTAGTCTGTTTTCACGAAGGCCCTGATCACACGCATTCCGCTGAGTTTCTCGCGCACGACCTGGTTCAGCCTGTCGATCTTGACTTGCATGGATTTGAACAGGGGCAATGCCCTGGCAGTGATGATGCCGATGATCACTCCCATGACCGGCACGATCACGATAATCGACGTGGAAAGGGGCACGTCCTGACGGAGCGACATGATGATGCCGCCAATACACATGATTGGAGCTGAGATCATCATGTTGAGGCCCAGAAGAACGACCATCTGCATTTGCTGCACGTCGTTGGTGTTGCGGGTGATGAGAGAAGGCGTGCCGAACTGATCGACCTCGGTCTGGGAGAAGCTCTGCACCTTCCGGAAAATGGCGCTGCGCACATCGCGACCGAAGGACATGGCCGTCCGAGAACCCCAGTAGATCGATATGATGGAGCAGCCGGCTAGCAGGAATGTGACCAGCAGCATGAAGCCCCCGGTTCTCAGGATGTGCCCGGTATCGCCCTTCGCGATGCCATTATTGATGATGTCGGCGTTGAGATCAGGCAGGTACAGATTGGAGATCGCCTGGATCAGGAGCAGAGCCATGACCAGTGTAAGCTGTTTCCAGTATGGTTTGAGGAATCTCAGTAGTCCCGTCATAGGCAATATGACACCTCTCATGTGGATAAATCAGAGCTTCTTGGATATGTTGGAGCTCAGGACACTTAGGAGCCTTTCGAACTCCAGTTGATCGTCTGCAGGCATTTGCCCAATGCCGATCTTGATGAAATCCGCGAGAACGAGATTCATCTCGTTCTGCAGTTTCCGGCCTGCTTCCGTCAGGTATATGCGGGTCAGCCGCTGATCATCATCATCGTTTCTTCGCGTAATGATGCCTGCCTTCTCCATTTTCTGCAGCATCACGGTAACAGTCGGCCGTGCAACATGCAGCCTCCGCGCCAAATCCCGCTGGGCAATGCCGTCATTCGAACTGATGATCCACAGGCATCCCACCTGCCCCGGATACACTTCCTTCTCAGACAGCATCTTGAACATCAGCTGACGGTGAAAGCGCATCGTCCGAAAGAGAACATGGAAAACCCGAAGCGAAACGGGATCCACGCCATCCAGCTCCACAAAGGGCATGTTCCCGCATTCTTCCGTATGCACCGCATGCACTCCTTTCACAGATGCTCATGTATATGTCGGCGCCTCGATAATTGCCATGCTAATAGATAGCATGCTAATCATCGACGCAGAGCATTGTAACGCTCTTCTGGAACAAGGTCAATAGCACGCCGCTTCTCTGTGTAGAGCGCCGCTTCTCATGCCGCTTCCCATGCCGCTTCCCAAAATCGTGCTGAAGGAAGCCTCATGGATTTTTGCTATTGTGTGCCTGGCGTTCCAAATCCAATACATAGTCCTGGATGCCATTTGCGCAGCTACCATACATTTTGACGTACATGCAGTACTACCTGAAACAACCGACTTGAGTTATCATGTGAATGGGAGGCAGCATCATCCACAGGTCGCAAAGGAGCATTAATAAATGAAGCAGAACCGCACCACCGCATTTGTTGCCTGCATTGTCGCTATGCTCGTTGCACTCGGTTCCAGCGCCATTCTTGCCTGCACCGACGTGGTAGTGGGCAAGAACGCTTCAGTCGACGGATCTACTATGACCTCTCACACGGTTGATGAAGGTGGCGGCCCCGGACCCCTTTACGATTGCCGAATCCGCGTTATACCTGGGAAGACCTACCCCGCCGGAAGCACTGTTCCGATCTATGATCAGCTTTGTGAAGTTGGACCAGACTCGCCTCTGAAGAAGGTTGGAGAGATACCTCAGGTAGAGAAGACCTATTCCTACATTCACGCAGCTTATCCTTTCATGAATGAACACGGCCTTGCGATTGGCGAGACTACAATATCGCAGCGTCCTGAGCTAACTCCGAGTGAGCGCGCGATCCTCACCATTGAGCAGCTTGAGGCCGTAGCGCTGCAGCGCTGCAAGACGGCCCGAGAGGCTATCAAACTCATCGGAGCACTTGCAGAGAAATACGGTTTCCAGTCTTCCTGCAGTGATATGGGAGAATGCATCACCCTCGTAGACGGTAAAGAGGCCTGGGTGCTCGAACTGTTCGGAGCTGGCCCGTTCTGGGTTCCCGAGAGTGGCAAGCCTGGCGCGACTTGGGCAGCCCGTCGCGTACCCGATGATGAAGTGTGCGTCGTGCCTAACGTCAGCCGCATCGGTGTTATAGATGAGACCAGCCCGGATTTCATCGTGTGCAAAGACTACAAGAGCATGGCCATTGAGAACGACTGGTACGACCCGAACTCCGGTAAGCCATTCAGCATTACCGAGGCATATACCGCGCCCACTGGCTACTGGTCTGCCGAGTCCATATGGACTCGCAACCGCCTGTGGTACATCTACAGCAGACTCTGCCCGTCCCAGGCGTGGGATCACGATGCCCCTCTGTCGTCGTACCCGTTCTCTGTGAAGGCGGAGAAAAAGGTGTCGGTGCAGGATATCATAGCATTCCAGAGAAGCACCTTTGAAGGCACCGAGAACTCACTTGCTGACCTGCCAGTGTGGTTCGTTCCCGATGGAAATGGCGGCAAGGTTAAGAGCCCGCTTGCGACGCCATTCATCAACGCTGACCTCGCTGCTCTTCTCGGGTTCACAAATGAGCGTCCAATCGCAAGATACAAGTGCGGGCATGGATGGGTGGCTCAGGTCAGAGACTTCGCCGCCGACCCAATTCGCACATGTCTGTGGTACTACAACGACAATCCCGCCAACTCGATCCATGTGCCGATCTATAACGGCGTGACCGAGTTGCCAGCATCGTGGGGCACATGCAATAAGGAACAGTACTCTCGGAACTCCGCATGGTGGGCTTTCGCCACGGTGGATCTCCTCGCGAGCGTCAGGTACCAGGATGCCGTCAAGGACATAGTGGCCGCACGTGAGCCTGTTGAGGCCAACTTCTTCGCGATGCAGCCGGTAGTGGAAAAGGTAGCTGGGGAACTCGCGGCCAAGGATCCTGCTGCTGCCAGCAGGTTCATCACAGACTACACCGCCATGTGCCTGACCCGCGCTGAAGCCCTGTATTGGGATCTCGCGGATCTGCTGTTCACGAAGTATAACAACAATAGATTCTAGTAACCCGCAGCCCTGAAGCGTTGCCCCAGAGCACACACGACCGTAGCAGTCGATATCTGAGCGTGAGATGACAGCTGCCCCCCATCATAACAAAGGGCCATTCCGCGGGAAACAGGTATGCTGTGCCCGCGGAATGGCCTTTTCAGTCACCTTTCTGTCGGCGGTAGGCAGCGCCTCGATGGCGCCTCGGTGGCGCCCCGATGGCGCCCCGATGACGCCTCGATGGCGCACGCCCTGGGACCGGACCGAGTTTCCCATTTTTGAGCACAGGCCGCCGGAAAATCCTCACGGATGAGAATCTGCACCCGCCGTTTCACTCAAAAATGAGAATCCCGGCGCCATCGCAGGCGACTGCTCGCCTGAACAAGCACAGGAGCATATGCGGTGGGCGGCGCCGCCGCGCCGCCCTTCCTTTATGCCCAGCTACGCGCGTTGCGCCCGCCGCGGGCATCCTTCCACCGGCGACCCGCTACCGGCACTCAGTCGCGCCCCGATGGCGCGCGTCCTGGGGACGAGCGGAGTTTCCCATTTTTGAGTGCGGGCCGCCGGAAAATGCTCACGGATGAGAATCTGCACCCGCCGTTTCACTCAAAAATGAGAATC
>JAYFQW010000055.1 GCA_034926675.1 Clostridia bacterium
CAGTGGCATCATGCGCGGCGCCGGCGACACCATGCCCTCCATGTGGATTTCAATGTTCACTACTGTAGTAATACGCGTGCCACTAGCGTATCTATGGGCGTGGCTTACCAGGAGCCAAACGTACCCTGCAGGATCGCCTGACGCGCTGTTCTTCGCGCTCCTCATAAGCTGGGTGCTTGGGGCTGTGGCCACCTACCTTTGGTACCGCCGAGGCGCCTGGCAAGATAAATCCCTCATCCCATCTTTAGAATCCTTGACGACATAAGACCTGCACCTGCGGTGCAAGCATTCGCCAGGTACACGGCTACCTGCGCCCACCAGCCGAGGGTAAGCGTCAAATAGCTGTTCTCAATCACTGCCTTTACACGTCCAGTGCTCTCGGGACTTGCCTGAGTTACTCCCCGTAACAGAAGCTCGTCTTTCGAATGCACTCAGCAATGACCGCCTCAAAAAACTCCTTTCTCCTTGCAACCGATGGATTTTCCATCCATCAGCATGGGGGTTGGTTTCTCCAGGTGATCAGCGTTTCGACGCATACGGCTCGTACTGATGGTCAACCCTAACTTGGGTGGATCGTGGAGCTTGCTGTGCTCCCCTGAGGCTAGCTAGATCAGGCGTGAAGAATGCTCATGAAGATCAGCGTAAGCGGTTCGAGATTGCCGTTGAAGGCTGCAATATCAGCTTCCATCAGCTCTTTCTCGTTCGCCTCGTGATAGGCTAGTTCATAACCAGCGTTAGCAGCCAATTGCTGAATGAAGAGACGTATTGCCCGGCCATTGCCTTCACGGAAAGGATGGAGAGCGTTCAACTCACCGGCGAAGTATGCAAGCCTTCCCGCGAACTGGGCCTTGTCCAAACCACGCAGGTAGCTCTCCTGCTTCAATTGGCCAAAGATCCGGCGTTGTTGATCCTCAATGAAGGTTGCTAGGCAGAACACGCTGTCGCCCTTTGCGATGTTGACGGTCCGGCTCCTTCCGGCGAAGTCATAGACGTCTCCAAGCAGACGTTCGTGAATGTGCTGAAGATGAGCGAAGTCAAACTCCCCTTTGACCGGGTCAGTCGCGAGCTGCAACATTCGCACATGGCAAATCGCACCTTCTGCCTGTTTGAGCTGCTCCGGGTCTGTGATACCCAGTCTGTTGGGCAGGATACACCTCTGTTCGGAAAAGTATCCTTCCATGATCTAGTTGCTGCAGTATCGAAACTTGTACTGTTGAACCAGCTCGGCAGCAGTTATTTTGCCTCTAAGCATCTGCTTGCCTTCCTGTATGACTATGTCAGGTATTTGAAACCCTTCCATACGAGCATTGAATAGAGCCGTCCTAACCACTGCAGCTTGCTTTTCTTCGGAGATGACCTTAAACACCTGCGTACCTTCTCGTATGATACGAGCATTGGATGGGTCCGTCTTGACCACTACAGTTCGCCTTCTTCGCGAGATGGTTCTCACTTTTCGTACCCCCTACATCCTAATTATACCACATTCTGCTTATTCATCTCTGGCTCCTTGCACCGTTCTTGAGCAGTTGCACAGTAAGTGATCACCTGAGCCAGGGGGGCCTAAGTAGTTCTCGATTAGTCTTTGCGCGATACGCCAGTTTGCATTATGATCTCTGCTAGACGCATGTTGGGCGTCGGGGGAGGCGTAACTCAGATGCGATTCGTACGACAACTCGACAAAGATGAGGTCCGCGTCCTTGAGACTATGAGACGTACTGCTGTAGGACGGGTGTCGCAGAGGGCACACATGATGGTCCATGAGGACGTCCTCAAGCCTCCCTCCGAGCTTGGGCACGCGTTTGCCATCTGGACTGCAGCGCGCCTTTGCGTCCACGTTGCAGTTCGGTATGGGGCCAACGTCTGCACGTCGACGATGTACGGCATTCTGAAAGGCCTGGGGTTGAGGCACAACCGCCCACGACACGCGGCCAAGCCAGGATACGATCCCCAGGCAAGAGCCAAGATGAACGCCATCACCGAAGTCCTCAGCTCGCCGATAGCGGCCAACCACGTTATCTACGAGGACTAGAGCGATGTCCATTTGCTTCCGACCCTGAGATCCGCGTGGATGCCGCAGGGTAAGCAGTTACGCGTTCCTACTCCTGGGACCAGCCAGAAGAAAAGCGTGTTCGGTGCAATGGACATCCGCACCGGCGCATTCATGCATCTCATCTTCGACAGAAAGCGAGCCGTTGAGTTCATCGAGTTCCTGGGGCACATCGTTGCCAAGTATCCAACAGGCAAGATCCACGTAATCCTTGACAACTACAGCATTCACAAGGCGCGAAGCGTTCAGGTATGGCTTGCCAGCCGGCCAAGGGTCAAGCGCTACTTCTTGCCCTGCTACATGCCGCAGCTAAACTCTGTAGAGAAGGTATGGTGGCACATGAAGGCCGTTGTCACTGCCAACAGGCTGTATGGTTCAATGGCCGCGCTGGTCGCCGCTGTCAACGCGTTCTTCGAGCAGCTCACCCCATCCAGGGTTCAGACACTAGCTGCTTGCTAAGGTAGCTGACTCTTCATCCATGCTGATAGCTCCTTCGCGGCGCTGATCAATAACTCGCATTTCTCTCTGGTCAACGACTTCAGTATTGTATCCTTCTCCTTCGGATACCGAGCTTCAGTATTGAGAGGTTCTATGATGTCCAGGAAATCCTGTTGACTTTCGCTCAGCTCTCCATAAGCACTTGAGAGGTTAGCCAGTCGAGACAGGTTGCGGGTATAGGGCGGTGCATCCTTGATCGTACGCGCGTAGTATGCCTTGAGGAGCTCCTCTATCGTTTGGTGACACATGAATCCTACATATAGATACCTCTCGGTCACGAGCATTGCCTGTGCAGTCTTCAGGTCATAATCAGCCATGTCAACCCAGCAACACACTGCTGCATCCAAATCGCCCATTTGGAGACACCCCACGATAACGCTACTCCAGTTGTGTACTGTGATTCACCAAGAACGCTCAAAAACCTACTTGCCGAGGGTCCGCCAGCACCGTCCTGGCGCAATGGTCTGCCTATGCGCATGAGGACTGGGACGTTGGTTTCATCTCGCCCCATTTCCCGGCAAGTGGCCGTTTGCCTTTCTACAGGAGAAGCGTCTTTGCCCATCCCCAGTCCTCAGGCCTGTCTGCATCCTTGACCATTCTGACGGCGGCTTTCCTGAGACACCTATGCTGAATCGCACTCCCGTCATCTGGGCGTTCGGGGCCTCATTTGCGCGTCCCCGTTCTAGCATATTCTGCCCGTATTTCGCAGACCACTATTCCCACTGAATGAGGTTGGCGGATCACAGATCGATTAGGCAAGGACACCCGAGAAGGAATAATGAACCCGACTCACGACGGGCTTGTTCGAGCGTTCACTGCGGTTGTTGTTGATCTCCAGACGGCCGTCCTGCATGAACACCTCGAGCCTATCCCATTGGTTCAGGCAGTAGGCGACCGCCTAGCCGAAGGCGCTCTTGAGCAAGGCATTTGCGCACTGGCCATGAAGCCATGTCGAGAAGCATCGAGCACCGGTCGGCTATGCTGCAGGCTAAGGTGGACCCCTTCGTCAAGACACTGTTAGTGGGTTTCCTAAGCAACGTCCTGTATACTTCGTAATGGTCACTACGGTCTACGGTCTGCGCTGTGGTCTGTCGGGCCGTCCGGCGGAGACGGGCGGGGCTCCGGCCCCGGCATGTCCCATGCTCTGCCCACTCGGGTGTCGATGTCGGGGCGGGCGCAGGCGTCATACGGGGGTGGACGGCGGCGCGGCCCACGCTCGGAACGACTTATCCACAGGGTTCAGCAGGCATGCAGATCAACTCCTGCCTTTTCCATCTGCCCGTGTCTCCTGAGCGCCTGGAGCCTGTGGGCGCAGGTTATCTGGTTAGCCCAGGTATACCTCAGCCGGGGTCCTGTACGCGAGCGCCTAGTGAGGCCTGTGGTGATTGTAGAACCCCATGTACTCCCCGATGCCAAGTCGCGCCTCACGCGGAATGGAGTAATCTTTGAGATACACCTCTTCATACTTCAGAGACCGCCAGAACCGTTCAACGAAGATATTGTCCCACGCTCGTCCCTTGCCGTCCATGCTGATCTGAACCCCGGCGCTCTTCACGAGATCTATGTACTGCAGGCTTGTGAAGCGGCCACCCTGGTCGCTGTTGAGTATCTCCGGCCTGGCTGTGTCCAACGCCTTTCTGACTGCAGCCAGAACGAACGGCATCTCGAGCGTCTCATCCACCTCCCATCCGACAATGTAGCGAGAGAACCAGTCTATGACGGCCACGAGATACATCCAGCTTTCCCGGAGCCGTATGTACGTGATGTCGATGCCCCAAACCCCGGAGCAGATAGGCGAATAGCCTGCTCTGAAGGTCGCGACGGCTCAGATTGGGGCCTGGGCAGATGCCGGCGATCTGCATGTCGCGCATGCATCGCTGAATCCGTTTCCGGTTCACATGCCAACCTTGCCTGCGCAGCGCTTCAGTGATGCGCCTTGAGCCGAAAGAGGGGTGCGCGGTGAATATCTCGTCTATCTGGCGTCTGATTGCCGCCTCCTCCGGCGACGGCGGCCTCGGAGTATAGTACAGGCTGGATCTGCTCACACCGAGAAGCTTGGCCTGTACGCTGAGCGGAATCGTCGATCCGTCCAGCTCAAGCAGTGCAGCGCGTTCAGCCCTGGACACGGTTGATTCCAGTCCCTTTTTTTAACCAGGACAGCTGGGTGTTCAGCTTTCCGATCTCTGCATAAAGCTCCTTTAGCTCCCGCTCGTGGACGGCTCTCAGCGCTTCCTCCGAGCGCTCTTCATCTTAGAACAGGTTCTTCATGTTCTCAATGGCAGTGGCCTTCCAGCGGGACAACAGCGAAGGGGATACGCCTACCTCCGATGCGATCTTGGACAGGGGCTTATCCTCCCTGAGAAGCGCAATTACGACTTCAGCCTTGAACGATGGTGTGTAGCTCTTTCTCATGGCCATAGTCTATCTTATTTCTCCTCGCGGCAGTGTCCAGATTTCTGGGTCCACTATAAGCAAGGCGTTATGCTGAAGCCACTAACGAGGAGTTGCCAATCCCGGGCAAGAGGACAACAAAACGGCCTACAGCACGGATGATATTGGATTCGTTTGATGCTGTCATCGTTGTTCAGCTTCCTGATGGCAGTCGGCTGCTTTCTGAATCAAGACTGTTCCCGGATGAGATGTTCCGGGCTCTGGGAGTATCGCCGGCGGTCTACATCACAATTCCGCAAGAAAACCGCTTCCTCTGAAAACCAAGCGATTTAAGGCCCGAGGGTGCTGAATATGGGTCTGATCGTGTTCGACCGTGGGGTATTCCGGCAGGGTGCAGAAAAAACCGTCTGACATATCCGCCGGCTCGATCCCGATCAGGCCGCTATAGTGCCCTTGGGCGTCCCCATCGCACAGGGCTGGAGGAATTGGGCGCGCAGGGTAGAATTACGCCGATGCCGGTCTTGGCGAGGCCAATATGGGCAATCACTCACAATGAAGGGAGTCAGATCATGAAGACAGATCGTTTGCCGAAGAGGGGTCTTCAGCTGAGAGCGTCCCTTGTCCTATTTGTACTTCTCTTCTTCGCGGTGAATGCCAGCGCCTCTGAGATCACTCTTCAAGAGACTTGGTGTTTACTTGAGCAGGACGATAGGGCGGTGGGTTTTTCCCTGGATCGTTGTGTGCGCACAGACGACGGTTTCCTTTACACAAGCAATATCGTCTTGCGGATGGGCATTCTGGGAGGCCCGGCGCAGGATGTGAAAATCTATGCTGAGTTGTCAGTGGACCACGACTATTTGGCCCGGTCATATCGACTCATCTCAGAGTTGGCGGGCAAACAAGGCCAGATCATTGGGGAGATCACCGATGATGCGGTCACGGTAACTGTCATTGATCCCGGCGGCTCGGAGTACCGCAGTATGTTTTCGCGAGATGATGATGAACCGCTGTACTTCAAGGATTCATTCACCGAGTACATAGTAAACGTCAAGGGCCTGAAAATCGGGGAAAGGCATACCGCCAGGGTCTGGGATTATGGCAATGATCAGTTCAGCGACTTCGCTATCCGGGTGGATGAAGAGACGACCTACGAGTATAAAGGGGAATCAGCGCCGGTTTTCTTCGTCGTGGAGGAGTCGCCCGGCCAGACAACCTGGCTCGTTTCTGAAGACGGCATTCTCTACTACGGCTATGACGCCCTTGAGAGAACAGGCTCCAGAAAGGTGGAGAAGGAGGACATCCCTGAGCTCAGCGCCCTTTCCCTCGATGTGCTGCTTGTGCCGGGCAATATCCGGGTGATGCATCCTTTCAGGAGCGTAAAGAGCGTCATAAGGGTCGCCTGGGAGGATGTCGACATTGCCGACTTCGCCTTCAACGATAACCGCCAAAAGCTCATAGGACATACTGAGACAGGAAAGTCGCATGAAGCTCTCGTGGAGATCGTGAAGGATCAGCGGGATTTCGCCGGTCGGGCGGTTGTGCCGATGGCTGATAGCGAATTCGCCCCGTACCTTGCCGAAACCCGTTTCATAACGCCTTCCCTTCCAGAAGTGAAGGAACTAGTCGGAGCGATCTGCGGCGAAGAAACCGACGGCTGGCTAATCACGCAGAAGCTCCTTGGATGGATTTACGAGAACATGCAGGTGGAGATGATCCCTCAGACTCTTACTACTGAAGAGATTCTGGCAGGACGCAAAGGCAAGTGCGTGGAATACGCCATCCTTTTCGCCGCCATGGCTCGCTCCGCCGGCCTCCCCACAAAGGTGGCTATGGGCGAGAGATACACAAACGGAGTATGGGTTGGCCATATGTGGAATGAGGTGTGGCTGGGAGAGTGGGTAGCAGTTGACGCTTCCCATGGGCAATTAGCGCCTGATGCTTTGCTCCTCAAGTTCGTGGACAGTGCCGAGGTGATGGGAACACAGAAGGTGCGTCTGGGCCTTACAGGTAGGCTAGGGATAAGCATCGAAGAGGTGGTTTTGGAGCAGGACGAAGAGCTAGCGACTGCCATGGCAACGGGCATCAAGGGGCAGACATACACAAACGCAGATTATCGCTGCCGGATAACCATCCCCGATGATTACACGCTCGTCGAGGTAGAGGAACAAGGCATGGCGATGCTGATGGCTGTCAAGCCAACTGACCCCGATACCCAAATGGTGTTGCTCCCCTTTAGCGTCCCGGAGGGTACCGCCGCTCCTCTGATTCTCAGCGCAAGGCTTCCCGCGCTGGGGCAGGCGCTACCCGGTTTTACTCTACTTGGTCAGGGAACAGGCGAAATTGCCGGTCACCCTGCCGCCGTCGGCACATGGACCTACGAGTATGGAAAGGTCTACAAACAGCAGAACTGGATCCTCATCAACAAAGACTGCGGGTATCTATTTGTCTTCAGTTCAGCCTTGGAACTGTGGGACAGTGAAGCACACGACTTCGCCGCGGCCCGCGAGGGATTTGCGCTGATAGTAGACTAGACCCATAGGGCTCGGCTACTTCTTCGCTGCCCGTATGGAGTTGGCCAGCTTGATGAGGCTAGAGCGTGGACGCACCCCATTTGCCATGGCCCTGACGATTTGATCTAGCAAAAGATCGGTCTGGTTGTAATGATCGTGTAAAATGGTCACCATGACATACAGCTTCATTTCGTCGTTGTCTACGTAATGGCCACTAAAGTACTTGATGCCCTCTTCGAGCTCGCCCAACTGCGCATAGCAGTGTAGCGCCAGCTCCGCCAATGCATTTATGGTTCTCTGGAAGTGATACTGCTTGTCGCTGCGCCGCGCCTTGCTATACTCACTGAGCTGCTTCGCGCCGAGCTCCTGGGCGGACTTTATTGCGCGAAACTTCAAATCGGGGATGGTCAGGAAATCGAGAACCGTGAGGACAAGATCAGTTCTGCTACTCCATCGGCTGGTCATGCCGTCGATCACCAGCGCGACCGCTTTTTGCACAAACGTGTCCTTGTCCATATACCGATTCCTGAGCGTGAGCAGCTGACGGAAGAACTCCCCCTGCGAGATTCCGACTGATCCAAAGGGATCCTCGCTGCTGAACAATACTGTTCGACAGCCTTCGCACAGCACCAGGTACAGCTCCTCGATCAAGTTCGTCGCGGGTTCCAGGTTCTCCGCCTCGGCTGCGCATTGGACAAGGCTGCGATATAGGCGCTTGGCGATGAACCTCCACTTGGGCCTGTCCTTCTTCAGAACATACGAATTGGGCGCGAAGTAATATTGGCGCTTAGCGTAGTCAATAAAGGTGCGGGCCTCATAGGCAACGTCGTCGAAATCGAGGCTTGGTTGACTTGATGACTTTATGCGTCGGACCTCCTGGGCATCTGGATTCTGCACTATGGCATCGATGCTTCTTGAGTCCCTCAAGGACTTGGGCATTGCCCTATAGAGCTCGACAACAAGTAGCTCAAGCTGTTCTTTGGAGTAGCCGCGAACCGCGGCTCTGATTTCGGCGATTCTCACAGTGCGGCAAATCCAACTCCTTGCGCGCCCAACCACTGCCACACGTCCATAGCACGCTGGACGGGATCAATAAGCAATCACACGACACGTTCGGCGCAGTACGTTGCTTCGCTTTAGCGTGATTCTTGTTTGGGCTCACTATTCCTTCTCGCGGTTGCTTCCCGAGAACTCCGACCTCTGACTCTGGCCACACGCCATCGCAACGAGAAGCTCAAATAGGTTCCCAGGCTTGACGGCCCTGTTCATGGCGAACGTGGCTGCATCGGAACCCACTCCGAACTGGCCGAGCGCTTTGGGGTCAGTCTGATCACGATTCGCCGGGCCATTCAGACCCTGGAGGATGAGAATATTGTTGTTGTCCACCAGGGCAAAGGCACGTTTGTCAAAAGCACCGTCTTGCAGGACGAACTTACCGCCCTCACAGGAGTCTCCAATATTCTGTCTCAGGCAAACCTTAAGGCCGATGTCAAGGTCAGGGACATGAGGACATGAGGTTTATCAGGACGGCTGTGTGTTCTTTGTAGTCTCGGATCCCCAGCTTGGTCGTGTACTACTCGGAATGGAATGGCCGCAGCGTCGCGCACTGCGCTTCGCTGCGGCCGGTCTTATACTCAGCCAGCTACGATTCGCACCATCCTTAACCGAACAGACCACCTGTTCTGGCATTGCTCAGTCTATCCATCGTGAACAATGTGATTACGCCCACCACTATTAGGATGAAACCTAGCGCAGCTGCGTCTCCATGGGTGCCCCCGGTGTAGAAGTTGAATATGCCTACGGTCATGGTCTCCCATCCCGGTATGGATAGCAGTAGTGTAGCTGCGCTCTCCTGTATTGATGTCATGAAGGAGAATAGCGCCCCTGCTAATACTCCCTTCCAGATCAACGGGAAGGTGATGTCCTTGAAGGTCTTGAACCCTCCGGCTCCTACAGATTCGGCTGCCTCCTCCATAGAATGGTGCACTACCAAAAGAGAGCTGTAGGAGGAGCGAACGGTGTATGGGAGTCGCCTCACCGCAAGCACGATGGGGATTATGATCCACATGTTCGCCAAGGGCTTGCTTAGCAGCACAGGTGTGTTGAATGCTCTGATATAGGCTATGCCCAATGCAGTGCCCGGCAGAGCAAGCACCAGTGTGGTCAGAATGTCCAGCGCTCCACGGCTGCGCATCTTAGTTCTGGCCATGATCCATGCTATTGGCACGCCGATAATGACGCACATGAACACGGCTAGTATGCAGAATCGGAAGGTGTTGATGATATACCCAGGCGCATATAGCAAGACCTTCTGGTAATGAACCAGTGTCCAAGACGTGGGCAGCGGCGACATGGACCAACTCCGTGCGAAGGAGGCGAGGGCCACACCCACATACGGTAGGAAACTAACGATCAGCAGTAGGGCCAAGAAAACCATAGCAAGCACATACCATTTGCCCTTGAGCGGTTTTCGCTCTACTGCCCTGTACGAGAGGGTGCTATAGTCCTTCAAGGACACGTACTTCTTGGCTATCAACAGAAGCACTATGGAAAGCATTACCATAACAGCGCCGACCGTAATGCCCATTTTGAACAGGTATCTGTCAGTGAACTGCTGAATATCCATGTAAGCCAGCGGAGCGATAAGTGTGTTCAAACCTACCACCATTGGGGCTGCGAAGTCCGCAAAAGCCCAGACGAACACCAGAAGTGCACCTGTGACAAAGCCCGGGATGGTGAGTGGAATGGTCACATCGAACACGCGCTTGAGACCTACGGATCCCATGCTTTCAGCTGCCTCCTCTAGAGAGGCGTCTATCTTGCTCAGTGAATCCAAGACGTTCAGCGTAATGAGGGGGAACAAGTGACATGTCTCCACCAGCAAGAGCCCATGCCAGCCATAGATGAAGTTGAATGGCAAGTGATCAAGCAGCCAGTTCGACATGGAAGGCCACGTTTTCGCCAGCCCTTCCGCCAACAGATAGAACCACTCATTCACCATGCCGCCCCTGCCCAATATGAAGATGAAACCTAGCACGCCTACTAGAGGAGGCATGACTATAGGCACCATGGCAAGAAAGTTGAAAGCCTTCCTACCAGGAAAGTCGTACCTAACGAGTAGGTAAGCCACAGCAAAACCGATCACGGAAGTCGTAATCACCGCGGCAAAGCCCAGCAACAACGAGTTGACTAGCGCCTTCATGTAGAGCTTGTCTCTGAATACATCCAGGAAAAACTCTACCGAAAAGGCGTGGCGTGGGAGGGCCACGATCTGTTGCATCAATGACCTAGCTTTTCGAGCTTCTGCTAGCGCGGATATTGGGTCGTGCAGAAGCTCGGCCATCGCCGCTGCTTCCAGCGTCACATTATCCTTGGCTGTTTGCCATTGGGCTATGAGGTCTTCTTGTGAGAACGTAGCCCTGCCAAGCGCCTCGATCATCCGTCCAGTTACGTCTACAGACCTCTCCAGCTGGAGCGCTATGTCGTGGGCAGTTGCCAACGCGCCTTCCGTTTCACCAGCGCCTACTTTCTCCTCGAGTAGGTCAACGGTGAGAATGACCTCGTTGAGTGCTGAAAGCTGTACGTCTGCAGTCGAAAACGAGTCGACAAACAATCTCACCAAGGGGAATATGACGAATATGAGCAGGAAGATGTAGATCGGCCACACCCACGGATTGGTGGACTTGAACCATCTTCGGAAACCCATTAAACAGTCACCTGCCTATCCATCGTCAAGGTCAGCATGTCAATCAGGTATGATGAGCGTAGCAGACTTCGGAAAACAGAAACAGACATCACTGCCCCAACCCAATTCCTCATGATGCTGAGGATTCTTGACGTCTGCCTTGAGTAGGACGCCAGCTGGATGCTCCATTTCGTAGCGCAAAGCATTCCCCATGTAGCTAGCGAAGCTGATCTTGCCCTGTATGTGATTGTCCTGCGTAGAAGGTTGCGCAGTGTGAACTTCCACGCATTCGGGCCTGAATGTGACAGTGCACTTGTTCCCTGCCTTCAAGTCGGAGTTGCTGAATCCCTTGAACACACCCAGCTTAGTTTCGACTACGATGTCGTCACCTACAGCATTTATCAAGCCAGGCACCAGGTTGTTGGCGCCGATGAAGTCTGCCACAAAGCGCGTCAACGGTTTTTCATAAAGATCATGTGGAGTGCCAATCTGAACCAACTTGCCATCACACATTATGCCGATCCTGTCGGAAAGCGTGAGCGCCTCCTCCTGATCGTGGGTCACATAGACCGTAGTGATGCCCAATTCCTGCTGCAGCTTTCTGATCTCCGCGCGCACTGACCCTCGGATCTTGGCATCCAAATTCGAGAGCGGCTCGTCTAGGAGAAGCACGTCGGGGTTAAGCGCCAGTGCCCTGGCTAGTGCCACACGCTGCTGCTGGCCTCCTGACAATTGTCCCGGATAGCGCGTCTCATACTCCGATAGGCCCACCTTGGCAAGGGCTCCATGGACTATCTTGGACCACTCGGATTTGGGTTCCTTCTTGAACTGCAATCCATAGGCCACATTTCTGTACACTGTCATATGAGGCCACAGGGCATAGTTCTGGAACACCATCCCAATGTTGCGTTTGGACGTGGGGATGTATTGCACCTCACGGTCACCGAACATGATCTTTCCCTCGTCGGGGACATAGAACCCGGCGATGAGGCGCAAGGTAGTGGTCTTCCCGCAACCTGAGGGCCCCAACAAAGTGAAGAGCTCGCCGTCGTGTATGTGTAGATCTACATTGCTAAGCGCCTCGACACTCTTGAACCTCTTCGTGACTCCGGTGAGCCTGATATCCATGTGTTTCACCTCAAGCGACTCCCAAACTAAACCTACGGGCGAGATTACCTCGCCCGTAGGTTCTCAGGAATCGTTATAGTCAATCTGACTAGTACTTCGCTCTCAGAGCATCCAATTTGGCGAAGATGCTATCTCTAAAGCACTTGTTTACGTTACTCTCTCTGCTTGCGGACAAGGCATTGTCGTAGGTGTTCTCAACGGCGCCTTCGAAGTAGCTTCTCCGGCCGCCATAGAATACGACTGCCTTTTCAGCGGTGGAGCCGGGGGCGCCGGACACTTTCATGTCGGGCATTACCGGGAATAGACCACGGTCAATGAACAGCCTCTGCCCCTCATCTGTAAGCAGGAACTCGATGAAGGCCTTGGCGGCATTGGGATTCTTGCAGTTCTTGATAATGCCAATGGGCTCGGGGGTGACATATGCCCCTGCGGGGGCTATAAACCGGATATCCGCTCCGTTGAGATAATTCTCAAATGCCATATAGCTAGGAACTGCGAAGCCCAGTGCATATTCGCCCTTGGCCACCACGCCCGGAACGTCGCCCGACTTCGCGACGAACTGGCCAGTGTAGGCGCCCAGCTTGGAGAGCCATTCCCAGCCCTTATCCCAGCCATACTTCTGAAGAATGACTTCGTAGGTAGCGTGGTTGGAGCTAGAGTTGTCAGGTGTGCACTGCGCTATCTGCCCCTTGAAAACGGGATTGCTCAACATGTCTTCCCAGGTCTTGGGTGCAGTCGTACGTAGACGCTTTGTGACCAGACCTTCATTGTACACAATGCCGTAAGGTTCCAATGCAGTGCCGGTCCAGAAGCCCTTAGGGTCCTTCAGAGGCATGGGCTTGGGTGTGCCCATAGTCGCGGGTATCTGGCCAAGCAGCGCCGCCGGGGCCTCATGCTTGATCAGGAAACCGTCAGCAGCCAGCGCATCGTAAAGCACCGACTCGCCGCCCCAGATTATGTCGGCTTGCGGATTGGCGCCCCACTCGCGAATCATGCCTACCGCCAGTTGAGTGCCTTTGCTGGCGTAGTTGGTCTTCACATCGATACCATACTTCGCCTTCGCCCAAACCTTGAACGCATCCAGGGCAGCTACGCTCACAAAACTTGCGACGGGGGTGATTACGCTTAGCTCAGCCTCGATTTTCGCTGGCGCGGCCGATAGCACTGTTGACGCCATCATGACCACCGCCAAGACCAGAACTAGAAGCCTCTTCATCGAATTACCTCCCTGCGATCTGGTTTGCTCGCTGAACAGTCCCTGTTTTGTGTAGATACGACATGCGGCTGTGTTTCCCTTTAGGCAGGAGGATTAGTGGTCATCACCATCTGTTGGGCGAGAATGCACGTTCCAGGCCGGCGAAAGGAGCCCTGGGTCATAGGCGGTCGATAGCCTGTGAGAGTCGACGCCGGGCATCTGCTTGTCTGTGATCGCATGCATCAATATCAGCTCGGTCGGATGCATATGGGGCTATGAGCAGAAGACCCGATAGCGAAAGACCCGATAGGCTACTCTATACGTTACGCGTTGCGTCCAGCGTGCGCTCTATCAATCATGTCGGCGAGCTGGCCGACATCGTCCAGCACAAGGTCAGGGCGATCGTCGGCGGTGATATCTTCCCGCTTCGTCTCGCCCGACAGCACTAGCACCGACAGCAGGCCCCAATTGGCAGCGAATTTGACGTCAGTGTACAGGCGGTCTCCGACCATGGCGATCTGCTTTCCGCGGTACGGAGTATTCGCTTCGACAAGCTCAAGCATTCCGTGTTCCGGTTTTCCGACGTACTCCGTTCTCACTCCGCATGCGGTCATGAGGCAGGCGCTGATCGCAGCGCAATCGGGGATGAACTCGTCGTTTTCGATGGGGCACACAAGGTCGGGGTTGGTTGATATCATGGGCGTACCCTTGCGGAGGTGTCTGGCCGCAGTTTGCAGCTTGTTGTACGTGAGCGAGGTGTCGAATCCGACAACAACATGATCGACATTTGCCTCGTCGTCGCCGCACACTATCAACCCTTGTCGGTCCAGTTCTTCGGCGAGGCTGCTTGTGCCGACCACGTAAACCTTCTTGACTCCACGCTTCTTAAGCACGCCTGCCGTGGCCTGAGAAGAACTGAGAACGCGGTCCACTGTGACTGGCCAGCCCATGGCCGTGATCTTGGACGAGTAGGATTCCACGGACCGGGAAGAGTTGTTGGTTAGGAAGAACACATCGATCCCTCTTGAGGCTGAGACGTCGCGAAGACGGAGCGCCCCCGGTATCAGTTGGCCCCCGATATAAACCGTGCCATCGAGATCTAGAAGCAGACATCTGATTTCCTCAAGCACTGGTATGCACTCGACCTCCCTGTGGTCGCATCTCGTGTTTGCCCCTCGCGTTCGCATCTGCTGACCGATTGTCGCGGAGTTCACGTCCACGACAGCCGTCGGCGACCTTCGAAATGTGTAGTCGTTCGATGCAGCTTCACGAGCATCGACGCCACCGACTGGTATTCGACAAGAGTTCGGAAATCCTTTCGCGCGTTCCCCTTAGCCCCGTAACCCAATTGGAAAAACCCTCGTCAGTTGATATGATTAAATTGGGGGTGTTTGATAGTGCAGAGCAGACACGACGCGGCATTCAGAAAACAGATTGTGGACGAGTGCGAAGAGGCAGGCAACATCTCTCTGGTTTGCAGAAGGCACGGGCTGGCGCGGTGTACGGTAGACTGGTGGGTCAAGCAGCAGAGGGCTACCGGCACGGAGAAGGGGGCGCCGAAAGACAATCGAAACATGATGGCTGAGATGAGCAAGGAGATGAGGCATCTTGGCAACGAAAACGCTATGCTTAGGAAGCTTTTGGCCGACAAGGGCGTAGAGAACGCCATACTGAAGGAGTTGCTCGAGAAGGCGAACCCTCAGTAGCCGATAAGGCAGCTATAGCGCAGAAGCGGATCAGTAAAGGGTACCGTGCTGTCTGGGCACTGGGCCTTGTCGGCTCGAGTTACGGGGCTAGAGTGGAAGCGAGGAATGACTTGCTGCGCGTTTCGCAGTCGGCGTCGCTGTCGAGTACAAGGTCGTAATGAGAAGCTCCATGTCAAAGCCGGGGCATATCGTATCGCATGCTACGCCGAAGCTGGCGGTGACCTGGATTGATTGCCCTTCGTAGATCTCCTCGTTTGTGCGGAACTGAGCGGGATGCGGAAGGTCGTGCCGGAGGAATGTCCAGTATCAGTAATATCTCACAATCTGCCGCATTACCTCGAAATATCGCCTTGCCATAGACAGCACGACTGCTGACTGGACGGGATCGGCGCTTTCGGCCTTCGGCTACGAGTGGGGCTTTGAGCATGGAACCCTACTCGCATGCGAGATAGAGCTGCCCGGGGGGCATACGCTTCTCCTCCGGAGTTGGGTCATCTGGAGCGCCCGGGAGCGCTCTCTGAAGCCGCCGTGTTCGTTGGGCGAGAACGTGCTCGATGTGATGGAGGAGAGCTTCGGGCCTGTTGTTGAACGGGGGGCGGCGCCTGCCGCGATGGCTGCCAAGCAGGTATCGGTCAGGCTAAGTAGTTTTCGGCTTCAGCTCGTATGATATCGAGCAGCCGAGAGCATCAGCCATTCGGTTCAGGGTACGCACCGTGATGTTCTCAATAGCGCCGCGCTCTATGCGAGACACCACCGACTGGGTGGTGTTCATCCGTGCGGCCAGGTCCTTCTGGCTCATGTTCAGTTCCGTCCGACGGTTCACGGCTTGTTCGATTAGGGCGTACAACGGAGCCAGAGAGTCGTAGTAGGCCCTGACATCCGGGTCCGCCAGTATCTGTTCCCTTGCGTCCTTCCATTTCACCGTGATCACCCCTCGGATTTCATGTTGCGAAGCGAGGAGCCGGTCGACTTTCGCTCAACCCAGTCGTTCATCCGCTATGGGAATTCCTTTCACACGTACGGAGAGCAGTTCTATACGTTGACGAGGAGAATGCGCAGGAGATCTATCGGCCAACGAAGAAGAGACAATCGGAGGGCGGCCATGATCATATCAGCTAGCAGGCGCACCGATATTCCGGCCTTCTATAGCGAATGGTTCATGAACAGAGTGAGAGATGGCTATTGCTTGGTTGCGAACCCATTCAATGCGAAGCAGGTGAGCCGTATTTCCTTGTGTCCAGACCGTGTTGACGCCATTGTGTTCTGGAGCAAGAACCCAGCGCCCCTTATCCCACGCCTCACTGAACTTGACTCGATGGGGTTTCGCTACTACTTCCAGTACACTATTTGTGACTACCCTGTTGAGCTTGAACCAGACGTCCCTCCGCTAGCTGACCGTACTGCAACAGCCCTTGAACTGGCCAAGAGAGTAGGTCCGCGCAGGGTGATCTGGCGGTACGATCCCATCATCATCTCCGACCATACAGACGTTGAGCACCATAAGAGGGCCTTCGCCCGGATTGCGTCAGCCTTGCATGGTGCAACCACGCGCGTCGTCGTGAGCCTAGTAGATTACTATGGCAAGGTCGACAGGAATCTCAGGCCGTTGGAGCGCTCGGGTTGGCACTTTCAGAAGTATTCGGGCGCCGAACCTGAAAGCAGGGACCTCCTGCGTTGGATTCAGGAAGAAGCTCATCGGCATGGCTTTGAGACCCAGTCCTGCGCAGAAGCTGTGAACATGAGCGATCTCGGAATACCTCATGGCAAATGCATTGATGATGAGCTCTTGAATGAGCTCTGGGGAATACCTCTATCTAGGAAAGACCCTGGTCAGAGAGGCGAATGCTTGTGTGCGGCAAGCAAAGACATCGGCGCTAACAACACATGCTTGCATGGGTGTAGATACTGCTACGCCACTATGAGTCTGGCTGTTGCACAGGAGCAGAACCGTGAACATGATCCCGCTTCTCCGAGCCTAGTTGGCCACGCCGTTGTCGCCGAGCATTGCGAGCCCGAAATTCGGCAGAGTCTGTTCTGAAACGGCAGCGTCACAAGACACCTTCAATGGCTTCTTGGGCAATGCCCCGTACGCTCGAAAGGGATGAGGGTCGCTATTGGCGCAGTCCCCAGGGGGCGCCCTGCGGGAGCCAGGCGCAGGGGGCTTTCTCCGCCGGGGCGCCAGGATGCTGTCTTGACCCACAAAGGAGATTACATCAGATCGCCCAATACATACACCATGCGCAAACAATCGACATAACGCGCAGTTGCCGTGAGCGGTGCTTGCGGCGATTCGGCTGAGGGGGGACCGGTCTATGGGCCCCACGGGTGGATCTAGCCACGCGAAACCTGAGGAAGCGGGCGCCGTCGCCCTGGACTTCCGGCAAAGGGAGTTTGTCCAGTTTCAGAGCGGGTGTGCGGTGCTGCACGCGCCGGTGGGAACCGGAAAGACCCTGGTTCTCGCTGAAAGGGCTGCTGAGGCCATCCGCAAGGGCGCTGAACCTTCCAGGATTCTGTGTGTCACTTTCACGAACAGGGCAGCTGAGGAGCTGCGACAGCGGATAGCCCTCAAATGTGGCAGCGGTGCAAAGCAGGTGGTCGTTCGCACCTTCCACAGCCTTTGTGCCTGGATGCTGCGCAGCGAGGCGAAACAGATCGACCTCCCCGTGGATTTCGTCATATTCGACGATGATGACTCCAAGGAGACTATCAGGGCGTGCGCGAACAGACTGGGCATTCATCTACAGTGCGCCGGCTATGAAGACGAAGTCAGCGATGCGTGCAATGCGATAATGGATTCCAAGCTCAATGCCGCCGATGCCGCTCCTGCCGGCGCTCCGGGCGCGGCGCCGTCAGTAGACACGGCGCCTGAAGCGGTTTTCAGCGGCTTGCCCCCTGCCTGGCGTCGCCTCGCCCGCGTCTACCAGAAAGAACTGTCTTCCCATCATGCACTGGATTTCGCTGACCTGGTCCATTTCGCCAGGGCAATACTCCGTGCCCGGGACGAAACTCGCGAACGCTGGGCCACTCGGTTTTCTATGATTCAAGTAGACGAAATGCAGGATACTCACATGTCGGAATACCAGGTGCTGAGGGTTCTCGCAAAGGGCTCGGGCAATCTGGTGCTTGCGGGGGACTACGACCAGACCATATACGAATGGAGAGGTTCCCAGCCCGAGAAGATACTCAGTCGGTTTGAACAGGATTTCCCCGGGGTTCGGAGCTTCTCATTTGTCACCAACTACAGGACCACCCGGACGCTGGTGGATGCGGCACGCAGTGTTGCGGCCCTCTACAGCAGGTCCGAGCTGCCTCGCCCGTGCGACGCGGCAGAGAAGGGCCAGCCCATAGTTGTCCACTTCGCAGACGACTCCGTCGACGAGGCCAGATGGATCGCAGCCCAGGTGAGCAGGGTGAAACAGGTGGACAAGAATCAGGGCGGCAGCCTTCGCCTGGGCCGCATAGGCGTACTGACGAGGACGAATACGCGGGGATCGGCAATATCCGCTGAATTCGCAACGGCCGGAATACCCCATCTCACCGTGGAACAGTTCGAGTTCTTCAGAAGGCAAGAGGTAAAAGACGCCATTGCCTACCTGAGGTTCCTCAGTAATCCCTTCGATGGCCGGAGCCTACGGCGAATGCTCCTGAGGCCAGCTCGGAATATCGGCGAACGCACCATAGACCGGGTTCAGGCTGCGGAGGACATCGGGCTGAGGCTTGCCGACATGGCCAACCCATCCACTCTGCAATTCGGCGATCCCTTCGCTCAGCTGCTCAGGGAGCTCGATTCTGGGTCCATTGTGGTATTCGACACCGAGACCACCGGGCTCAACCCTGCCGCCGACGAGATCGTGGAGATCGCAGCCGTCCGCCTGCACCACGGGCAGCCAGTAGCCAGGCTGCATCATTACATACGCAACTCGGTGAGTGTCGACCAGTCCGAGCTGATCCACGGGCTCTCAGACCAATTCCTCGCAACCCACGGAGTGCCCCCCAGCCGGGCCCTGGAGCAATTCCTGAGCTTCGCCGACGGTGCGCTTCTTGTGGGTCACAATGTAGGTTTCGACATTCGCATGGTGCGCGCAAACTCCAGGCGATTGGGGCTTCACTCTGAGACGCGCGACTACGCCGACACGCTGGAAATCGCAAGAAGGTTCGTGGACACAGACGATCGATCCCTCGAAGGCTTGGTGCGCCTGTTCGACATCCCGTTCGAGCCCACGCACCGTGCTATGGACGACGCAAACGCCACTGCAGCGCTGCTGATGAAGCTGGCGCCGCTCGTGCGCAAGGACGCTCTCGGGAGGATGCAGGCCGTTCGCGACGCCGGGCGATCGTTCATGCCGCTCGCGGCCGAGGTTTCTGCCACGCGCGCCCTGGCAGAACAGGTCCGCCCATGGGAGCTCCTCATCAGGGTGCTCGACAAATCAGGGCTCGGAGCCTACTACCATGAGGAGCCTCTAAGAATGTCCAACCTTCACGAGCTGGTGGGCGCGTTCCGCGAAAAGGACGATGAGGCGCTCGACCCCATCTCGTCGCTGGAGAACACCCTCCAATTCGTGGCGCTGGCTCGCAACGTCGACCGGATCGACCCGAACGACGAGCGAGTACGGATACTCACCGTTCATCAATCGAAGGGACTGGAGTTCGATACCGTATTCGTCGCAGGGCTCTCACAACATGAGTTCCCAGGATTTCCGGCAGTGAAGGAAGGACGCGAAGAGGAGGAACTCAGAGTCTTCTATGTGGCTCTGACGCGGGCTCGAAGGCAGCTATTCCTCACCGGGCATTCCCGTAACAACGGAAAACACCGCGAGCCCAGCCCGTACTTCGGCATCATTGGGGATGGGTGGGTTGAACCAGAGTCCACGGCCATCAGACGGCGATACGCGAACCGGCGGCGGCTCTGATCTCCATCACACGCAGGGCGTCTTGAAGGCGAGGGGTGGCGACATGCCTGCGGGAAATCGGAAATCCCACTCCACGTTGGCCGAAGTCGGCAGGAGTCTGCCGGAGTCTGGAGAGCTCCCTGCTACAGTGCAATGCCTGAGCAGGCCAGACTCATGGGCGAGCATGAGCGAATTGTCTGGAGGACGTCTCATGGTGATCAAGCATTTCGGCAAGTGCCCCACATATCGAAGCAGAGGGAAGCGCTGCAGGCTCGACCGCTGCCGCGGGAGATTGGTCTGTCTGGCGGCCGAGGAGAAGGTCCGACAGGATGTCGTCATGACACTCACGGATTTGTATGGATATCCGCTATCTTGGATAAGCACAGAGGTGACAGTCCAGGCGAAACCAAGGCTGCGCGCTGATGTTGTCGTAAGAGCCCCTGGAGAGGACAATGCCTTGATAGTGGTGGAGTGCAAGGCACGCTGCGCGGAGCTCACGCACGCTGACGAGGCGCAAGTCGCGAAGTACTGCGCCGTACTACAGGCGCGATACATGGTGCTCACCAATCGCTCTGTGACAAAGGTCTGGCTGGTGGATCAGGAGGATGGCAACCCCACTGATGTGGAGGACGTTCCCTGCTACTCGGAGGCCGTCAAGCACCGTCCTGGGCTGTGCAGGCTGCACGCATGGGCAAGAGCTCGGGCCCACGCGAGTGGCCTCGCTGTGCAGCAGTCAATCGGCTCCACACGGGTTGCACAACAGGCGAATACCATCCATGAGGACTCGATCGTAGGCGCAGACAGCGATTCACGTATTCAGGCTCTCGCGATGGACCTGCATGGCCGCATAACCCAGCATGAGCCGCTGTTCGCCGATCCTTTCGCCTGGCTCGGACACACAGCCGTTGAGGACCTGGGCGTTGGCAGGCGACCACTGGGGAATGCTGGCGGGTGCTCATGGGACAGCGGCTACCGCAGTCTGCTCCTGATAGACCCAAGGGGAGAAGCCCATATCGTCAGGTTCAAGGTGGCCCCCGGCATGTCTTGGGACGGCGTCGGCGCCTATGGGGTTCCCAGCGCGCGCACTTTCCTCAATGTGATGGTGTCTGACGTCCTTGGCAACCATTGCTCTCTCCGACTGTGCCTCGACAGATTTGTGACGATCAACTCCAAACGATACGTCTTCTTCCATGATGGAAAGATGACGCCCGGGAACAAAGGCAGGCTGTCTGATGCGGATGCCATGGACTACGTGGCGCAACACCAGCAGACGCTTGTGAGCATTGACGGAAACGCCGTGAGCCTTGGAACGCTGCCACGCAGCCGGTTCCTTCAATGGGACAAGACATGGGAGGCCACACGTGGACTCCTCGCAAACCTCGCAGTCTACGCGATTCTCAGAGACGACTTGAAGTGGAAGACGCGCAGGAGGAAGAGAAGAAGAAGGCTGGAGCACACCTGATCCATGTCGGGCACACTTCACAGAGGCTCAGATGCCCTGGGGTTTGCCCGGCCGTGTAGCTTTCGCGGCGAACCGCATGGCATAATGTGGCGCGGCTGACTCGCAGGTAGACGCGTTTTCAGGGACGGGTCGGGCGCGCGATGCAGTTCACGTGAACCTCGACAGCAGGAGCCGGACCGTTAGTGCCGACGAAATGGACACTGACCCCGTGGTCAATGTCGAACTGAGTGGCATTCAGCGCGCGACCATTCCGGTTTGGCAGGCATTGACCGCCTGCGAAACCGGAATCTCAGGAACCGCAGATCCGTTTCCGCGCTGTAAGCGGCGGGCGAATGGGCGACGGGCGAGATGTTGCCTTCTGCGACGCCAAGGCAATGCTCCAGGCACAGATTAGAGGACTTTAACGATTCCGTCTGGACTCGTTTGTCGCGGTCATAGTAGTGAGACTTCCTAACGGCACTCGGGCGCTCTCCGAATCAAGGCCGTTTCCGGACAAGGTGTTCCGCGCCCTGGGAGTATCGCTGTCGGTATACATTGCCATTGCTCAGGTGAATCGCGACCCCGGAAAATCGTGAGATCCAGTGCAAAAGGGTGCTGAATGTGGGCTGTGCTAGCCACCGCGTGCAGTTATGGACTCACTTCCATCTGGATACTTGGTCAAAGAATCGCATCATGCGAGAAATGACCCTATTCTCCGCGGTGCGAATCTCTTGCCTCGGCACAAGCCTCGTATGCTTCTTCAGGCAGCGCGCCACGCGACTAATGGAGCGCACATGGCCAGCTGCAATGTCTAGGGCGAGATTCATCAGCTTCTTGTCCACAGGAGACAAATCAGACGCGTGCTCATAGTCTCTGAGCGCGTATCCGTTATGGGCAAGAAAAACGAGGACAGCAATGACTGCCGTCCTCTTGTTGCCGTCGATGAAAGGATGGTTCCCGATGAGTGAGCGCATGAGCGCAGCGGCCTTCGTCATTAGGTCTGGATACAGCTCTTTGCCCTCAAACGTCTGACGCGGCTCATGCACCGCGGACAAGAAACCGTCTACACTGAGAAAAGCCACATAGCTGGGCGGATCCACGCCGATATCGGCACAGTCCTGAGCCATGACGATCTGGTGTATGACGATTATCTGCGTTTGATCAAGGTACATCGGGCCAATAGCTATTTCTTAGACAACTCCTTCAGAAGTGCCTTGTGCTTATCAGCTACGGATACCACCGAGCGGACAAAGTCAGGGGACACCTTTTCAGCCCACTTGGCATTCATCCCAAGCTTCTCAAGTTGATGGGAAGGGATCTGAACCTTCCTCAGGCTCTCCATTACTTCGGTCACCCGACATTCCTCCTCTCCGTGCATGCCACGATTACCATTCGGTGAGCATGATGTGAAACCCATATTCCTCTTGCACATATTATATATAGTTTCCCTCCCATGGGCAACGGTTCGTTTCTACAAATGCAACGACTTCACCATTTTCGCGCCTTCCACATACAGCAGTTGCCCATTCACGGCCATATGTATGCTCAATCGCCTCCGACCGATTCCGCGCCATTCTGATCTCTTGCTCACGTTCCGCATGTAGATGCTTCCAGCTTGGCATTTGGGGATGGGCCCCTCAACCAATTCGGCGAAGGATCGGTGTAGATACTAGCGTCAAAGCCTGCAAGCCGAAGGAGTCGTGGCGCGTCAAAACCGGGGCGCGAGTCTATCCCATGTTCAGCACCATTGGGCGTTCAATCGTTCGGTTCTCGCTGCAGCCCTGAGCTCGTTAGGCACTCTCTCTGTACCTGGGGCACTGCCTTGGCATCGCGGAAGGCAACGTCTCGCACGCCGTTTACAGCCGCTGATGCGGCGCCGTGGTTCTCAAGATTCTGGTCCCGCAGGCTGTCAGTGTCGGCCAAACCAGCACTGTCGCGCGATCAATGCGACTCACTGACGTTACGATGTAGCATCCCAGTTTTCTTCCAGCGCCCCTTGGGTGATAAGTTCAGGCCCGGCGACCAGTTGCTGGTTATCGATACCCTGTAAATTGTAAATCTATCCCAGAGGTACTGAGCCCCTCCGTATGGAATA
>JAYFQW010000056.1 GCA_034926675.1 Clostridia bacterium
CTGGATAGAGTGGAGGCCAGCTGGGCATACAGGCAGGCAAGCACCTGGGACAAGACTTCGTACGAATACAGCCTGCACTTTGAGAAACCAACTTCGATGACTATGCCCGGGACCGGACGCCCCGAACCGAAGCATGTGTACGTCTACAATGGCGGGGGTCTCAGGGTCGCGGAGGATCCGGGCAAGCCATACGCAATCACGTCTTGTTACGACGAACTCGGGCGCTTCATAAGGGTGAGCTACAGTGACGCTTCAGCTTCGATGAACTCCAAGCTCTTCTACGACGGGGACGGTCACATAACCGAAGCTCAACTCTACAAGAGCGGCAAGTTTCTGAACAAGACGGCAGCATCCTACAACCTGCGCGGCTGGCTTTCAAGCGAAACGTGGATGATCGACGGCGCTTCGTATTCCATCGGCTACACGTACGATAACGCCGGCAACCGCACTCGGATGACTTACCCGAATGGCGCAAGCTTTGACTTCGAATACGACAACTGCAGCCGGTTAGTGCGGATTCCCGGATGCTTCGAACAGCCAGGACAGGATGGCTTTGCCTATGACTCGAACGGCTTCGCGACGAAGATGCGTGCTGCAAACGGAGTATCCGCTTCATATGAGCCCGACGCCAGGGGCAGGCTCAAGTCGATCTCTGTTGTTCGAAGTCAGCCGTCGGAGCGCATTATGGAATTGGCCTACTCCTACACGTCTGAGGGTGACGTATCCCGACTCGTCGGGATGAATGGCGGCCCATTCATGCTGAACTACGGGTATGACTGGGCGAACAGGCTTACGTCCGCCGACGTGCGCGGGCCGGAAGGGATTGCGACTGTCCTCTATTCCTACGACGGTGCGGGGAACCGGCTGAGCGAGTCCTGGTCCGATAGCCGCGGGGCTAAGCATTACGAGTACCTGCCTGGCAACTACCTGATCAGGAGAGGCGCCGCGAGCTACGCCTGGGGCGAGTATGGGCAGCTCATCCCGAAAACGGAGAAGGCGGGAGTCGCCTTGTTGGAGAAGGCGAGGTGTAGGGGATACATGTTCCCCGCCGATTGGGGATATCGAATCCTCAACCGCAAGCCATATAGGCCCGTCTCCACAAAAGTCAGACAGCAGCGGCTTCTATACTGCCTTCTCCGCCTCATCGTCGGAGATCCTGCGGATCTCCGCGCCTGCCTGTGCAAACTTCAGTTCGAGCCTCTCATAGCCTCGGTCCAAATGGTAGACGTCTGCGACCTCAGTCTCACCCTCTGCCGCAAGGCCGGCAAGGACCAGCGCTGCACCAGCTCGAAGGTCCGAGCACCTCACTTGCGCGCCCGACAGCCGCTCCTGTCCCTCAATCATCGCAGAGCGTCCATCGATCTTGATGCTCGCCCCCATTCGCGCAAGCTCGGCAACGTGCATGAACCGGTTTTCGAATACCGTTTCGGTTATGATCGACGACCCATCCGCCACCGACATCAACGACATGAACTGAGCCTGAAGATCCGTGGGGAAACCCGGGTATGGCATAGTCTTGATGTCAACTGCGCGGGGCCGGGCCTCAGACTCCACGTGTATGGAGCCGCCATCCTCGATAACTGTGACCCCTGCCTCCCGGAGCTTAGCCGTAATCGGCTTGAGATGCTCCTCGACCACATTGTCAATGTCGAGAGATCCCTTGGTCATAGCGGCGGCCACCATTAGAGTCCCCGCTTCGATCCTATCGGGGATAACCATGTACTGCGCGGGAGTAAGCTCTCGGACGCCCTCGATCCGGAGGGCGTTGGTTCCTGCGCCTCTCACGTGCGCTCCCATGGAGTTCAGGAAGTTGGCGAGATCCACGATCTCAGGCTCCTGCGCCGCGTTTTCGATCAATGTGGCGCCAGAGGCAAGCACGGCGGCCATCATTATGTTCTCAGTAGCGCCGACGCTCGGGAAGTCCAGATACACCCTGGCCCCGACGAGCCTTTCGGCGCGAGCCTCAATCTGTCCGTACCCCATATCGATCTCAGCGCCCAAGGCGGCAAAACCCTTCAGGTGCAGATCGATCGGCCGCGAACCGATTGCACATCCACCAGGCAGCGAGATGCGGACCGTGCCCATTCTGGCAAGCAACGGCCCCATTACCAGAAAGGATGCCCTCATCGCCCTGACCAGATCATAGGGAGGCTCGGATGAGGAGATCACGGACGCATCGACTGCGACCGTGTTCTGGCTGCGGTATACTTGCGCGCCGAGAGAGGTGAGAACGCCGCACATGGTGTCGACGTCTCTAAGGGACGGGACATCCTCAACCATTGACCGACCGCCGGCAAGAAGCGAGGCAGCGATCACAGGCAGGGATGCATTTTTCGCGCCGCCAACGCGGACCCTGCCGCGAAGTGGAGCGCCACCCCTTATTACGAGAGATTCCACAGTACCTCCCCCAATCCTGAGTTCACGCGCAGCATACTCCAACAATCAGTGTACCATCGCCGCTCGTGCGCGCACAAGTGGAAAGATGTGCATAAACCTCATTCCTGGCCGAAATCGAGGAGGCGGTCAGCCCTGAGTCCGAAGAAGTGGAGTATGCCCATGACAACCCTGTGGGCTGCTCTGCCATCGCCATATGGATTGCGGGAATCGGCCATCTTCCGGTACTGCTCCCTATCAGTAAGGATCATCCCAGCCTCAGTCGCAATCTCCTCCCGGGAAACCCCTGCAAGCCTCAGGGTGCCCGCAGCCACTCCTTCGGGCCGCTCAGTGGTGCGCCTGAGAACCAGGACAGGCTTACCCAGGGCTGGCGCCTCTTCCTGCAGTCCTCCTGAGTCAGTCATAACCATATAGCAGCGCTGAATCAGCCCGACCATATCTGGATAGCTCAGGGGATTCACAAGCAGGCAGCGCTCTACTCCAGCGAGTTCCTCCATGACCACACTTCGGACCCTGGGATTCGGATGCACAGGGAAAATGACCATAGTATCGGGGTGCGTTCTCAAGACATCCTTGATCGCCCGGCATATCTCATGAAGCGGCTGGCCGATATTCTCGCGCCTGTGGGCCGTCACCAGGATCAGTCTGTGAGAGGCGAAATCCACCAGGCGAAGGGCTGGATCAGCAAACCCCCGCCTTCCAGCCGCCACCTTGAGCACGGCATCGATCACCGTGTTCCCCGTCACATACACGCACTCACGCGGCGTCCCTTCTCCGATCAGGTTCTTCTGATGCTCTGAGGTCGGGGCGAAGTGCACATCAGCCAGACAGCCGACAAGCCTGCGGTTCATCTCCTCGGGATACGGATCGTACTTCACGTGAGTCCGAAGCCCTGCCTCAACATGGCCCACGCCGATTCTCAGGTAAAACGAAGCCAGAGCGCCTGCAAATGCCGTTGAAGTATCCCCGTGCACCAGGGTTATGTCCGGTCTCTCTCGGGACAAGACTTCCTCAAGGCCCCGCAGGCCTCCAACGGTGATATCAAACAGAGTCTGATCCTCATGCATGATTCCAAGATCATAATCGGGCGTGATGCCGAATACCCCAAGCACCTGGTCCATCATCTCACGATGCTGCGCCGTTCCGATGGTGACCGAATCGATCAGGTCTGGATACTTGCCCAGTTCCTCCACGACAGGCGCAAGCTTGATGGTATCTGGCCGAGTGCCGAAGATCGACACTACCTTTATCCTTCCCATATTCAAACCTCCACCCG